>JACDBM010000380.1 GCA_013694945.1 Chthoniobacterales bacterium | reverse complement strand
TCCGTTTACCGTTTTCGTGATCCTGCTCATGGTCTTCTTTGGGCGCAAATTTGCTCTCCTCTTCGCCGCGATCGGCGCCGTCCAATGGCTGACCATGGCGCGCATCGTTCGCGGCCAGGTCAAGTCGTTGCGGCGAATGGAATTCATCGAAGCTGCCGAAGCGCTCGGGCTGCCGAAAAGGAGGATCATCTTTCGACACATGATCCCCAACGCGCTCGGCCCGATTCTCGTGTATGCGACGCTCACCGTTCCCAGCGTTATGCTGCTCGAGGCATTCCTCAGCTTCCTCGGGCTGGGCGTGCAACCGCCCATGAGCTCCTGGGGTGTTCTAATCAAGGAAGGCGCGGAAAACATGGAAGAGTTTCCGTGGATGTTAATTTTCCCCGGCGCCGCGCTCGCCATTACGCTCTTCTCGCTCAACTTCCTCGGAGACGGCCTCCGCGACGCGCTCGATCCCCGCGCTTCGAAAGATTGACATGACGAGACTGTACCGTCTGGGGAGCGCATGCTTGGAGCGTGGTGGTGATGGCATTCTGCCTTTCGAAAGGGTGACAATATCTCAGGTACAGAGAACGGCGTCGCCGCCCGCAAAAGTTCGTTCGGGTAGAATACCGAAACCGGCGCGCTATGAGCGCGCGCTCCCCAGATGGACTCCGAGACGCTCCTCCGCGTAGAAGATCTCCGCGCCTACTTCCACACCCGCGCTGGTGTCGTGCGCGCCGTGGATGGCGTCTCTTTCTCCGTCGCCGAAGGCGAAACGCTCGGGATCGTGGGCGAATCCGGGTCAGGGAAATCAGTCGCCTGCTACTCCCTCCTGCGCCTCATCCCGCAACCTCCCGGGCGTTTTGAAACTGGTCGCGCCATCTTTGACGGGACGGATCTCCTGCACTGCTCCGAGGCCGAACTGCGAGAAATCCGCGGCAACCGTGTCTCCATGATTTTTCAGGACCCAATGACGTCGCTGAATCCCTACATGCGAATCGGCGATCAGGTGATCGAGCCCCTGCTCATTCACCGTCGTCTCGCGCACAGCGAAGCGTGGACGCGCGGCATTGTCGCGCTCCGTGAGGTCGGCATTCAAGATGCGGAGAGCCGAATGCGCTCGTATCCCCACGAATTCTCGGGCGGGATGCGGCAGCGTGTCATGATCGCGACCGCACTCATCACCAGGCCGGAGTTGCTCATCGCCGACGAACCGACCACCGCGCTCGATGTCACCGTGCAAGCGCAAATTCTCGAGCTCATCCGCAAGATGCAGCAGGAATTGGGGAGCGCGGTCGTTTTTATCACTCACGACATCGGCATCGTCTCGAGCTTTTGCGATCGCGCGCTCGTCATGTATGCCGGCACGGTGCTCGAGGCCGCGCCGACCGTGCAGCTCTTTGATCAGCCGAAACATCCTTATAACCAGGCGCTGCAACGCGCGATCCCGGCGCTGAACGAAAAAGGCCGTGAGCTTTACACGATTCCTGGAGCGCCGCCGGATGTTTCCAAGCTGATCATGGGCTGTCCCTTCGCGCCGCGTTGCCAGTATGCGCTGGAGAAATGCGTGACGTCCGAGATCCTGCTCAAGGAAGTCGCGCCGCATCATCACTCCGCCTGTCTGCGGGTGCAGCTTGGCGAAATTGATCTGACGCCTGCGTCCGCCGCGCAAATTCCTGCGAATAATCACACGACTTCCGCCTCATAGATATACCAATATGCCACCACTCATCACACCATCATCTGGCGGCAGCGACCGTAAGTCCGTCTTGTTTGCCCTTCTCGCGCTGCTTGCAATCGCCGCTGCATTGTTCGTTCTTACTCACGCCATGGCGCAATCCGGAAATGACTCGACCACGGCGGTATCTTCGGCCGCCACGGATAGCCAAAGCGCGTCCGACACGGAGCTTCGGAAGCGGCTCACGAAAGAGCAGTATTACGTCACGAAACAAAACGGCACGGAGTTGGCGTTCCGCAATGAGTATTGGAACAATCACAAAGCGGGGATTTATGTGGACGTGATTAGCGGTGAACCACTCTTTAGCTCGCTAGATAAGTTCGACAGCGGCACCGGCTGGCCCAGTTTTACGAAGCCAATTTCGAAAGAGAACGTGGTGGAAAAGACAGACAAGACGTTCGGCATGGAACGAACGGAAGTCCGCTCCCGAAAAAGTGATGCACACCTCGGCCACATCTTCGACGACGGCCCCGCTCCCACCGGCATTCGCTATTGCATGAATTCAGCTTCACTGCGCTTCGTCCCCGTCGAAAGATTGCAGGAAGAAGGCTACCGCCAGTATCTCGCGCTCTTCGAGAGCAAAAAGTAGCGCGCAGAGTTCTGCTTCTGGGGAGCGCACGGCTCCAGCCGTGCTGGTTGGCGCATTCTGCGCCAACGAGCTTCAAGCCGTGAACACAGAGTGCGATGACCAGCACTCTGCAAGCGTGCGCCCCCCAGAGCCAGAAGTCGCTCGCTTGTGTTACAATGGCGCGCGATGTCCGCTCCGTTTCTCGAGCTTCAGAATCTAAAGACCCACTTCCCGGTCGAGCGCGGCTTCGTTTTCAAGCGCCACGTCGGAACCGTGAAAGCCGTGGATGGCGTTACCATCTCGCTTCGCAAAGGCGAAGTGCTCGGGCTGGTCGGCGAATCCGGTTGTGGCAAGAGTACCCTCGGCCGGACCATCCTGCAGCTGATCCGCGCCACGTCCGGCGCGGTGATCCTTGAAGGCCGGAACTTGAACCAGCTCACCGGTGACCGGCTGCGCCGCGCTCGCGCCGACTTCCAGATGATCTTTCAGGATCCTTACGCCTCGCTCAGCCCGCGCATGACCGTCTTCGATACACTCGGGGAAGCGATCCGCGCGCATAAGAAAGTGTCCCGTCGCGAACTCGCCGCACGCGTCAGCCGGCTGATGAGCACGGTCGGGTTGCTCCCCCGAGCGATGAAGAAGTATCCCCACGAATTCTCCGGTGGTCAGCGGCAGCGGATTGCGATCGCTCGCGCCCTCGCGGTCCAGCCGAAGCTGATCATCGCGGACGAGCCCGTCTCCGCGCTGGACGTTTCGATCCAGGCCCAAATCATCAATCTCATCGCGCAGCTCCGGCGCGAGATGGACCTGACGCTCGTCTTCATCTCTCACGACCTGTCGGTCGTAAAGCATCTCTCCGATCGCATTGCGGTCATGTATCTCGGAAAAATTGTTGAACTCGGAAGGCCTGATCAGGTTCTGGGCAAACCGTTGCACCCCTACACCAAAGCACTCGTTAGCGCGGTCCCGATTCCCGACCCCAGACGTGAAAGCCGGCGCAAGCGAATCGTCCTCTCCGGCGATCCTCCTTCGCCGATGAATCCGCCGGTCGGTTGTCCTTTTCATCCGCGTTGTCCCTACATGATCGACGCCTGCAAAGCCCAGTTGCCGTCGTTGACCGATTGGGGCGAGAACCATTTTGCGGCTTGCATCCGCGTGCCCGACATCCACGCACTATAACAACGCATCTGGGTTGCGCGCTTGTTGCAAACAGCGACAGCCCTATGTCGTCGCTACAA
>JACDBM010000379.1 GCA_013694945.1 Chthoniobacterales bacterium | reverse complement strand
GCGATCCCTGAATACGAAAAGTTCCTCGGTCAATATCCGGGCGCATCAGGTCGCGCGAGCGCTTACTTCTATCTGGCGGAATGCTACCGCGCCTTGAACAAAAGCGCGCCGGCGCGGACAGCATTTCAGAGTGTGCTCGATGAGCATGGCGAGAGTGAATTTGCCGGACCCGCTGCCTACGGAGTCGCTGAAATCCTGTTTAATCAAAAAGATTTCGCGAGCGCTCTCACGTTGTTTCATCGCTCCGCCGCAAAATCCAAAGAAGCCGGGCTGGCGCTCTCCGCGCGCTACTTCGAGGCGCGTTGCCTCGAAAATCTCGATCGCAGGGAAGAAGCTGGAAACCTCTACCTGCAGGTCGTCGAGGCAAAGAACCCGAATCCTTATCGCGACGATGCGCGTCTCGCGGCCGGCTCGATCCTGTTGGGGCGCGGTCGAAAAGCCGAGGCCTTGAAGCAATACGAAGCGCTTGCCACCGAGACGGGCAAAGCGGCGTTGAAAGCGGAAGCCACGGTGCGGGCTGCGATGGTCGCGGTCGATCTGCAAGCAACCGAGAAAGCGAAGCCGGACAAGGCCATGCTGGAGAAGGCGACTGTTCTTCTGCAGAAAGGACGCACGCTGCCGGAGGCGGGGCGCTGGCGTGGGATCGCTCAAGCGGGATTGCTGCGGCTCCTGTATTCGAGTGGGCAGTACACTCAGCTCCTGGCCGAGTATAAGAAAGGCCAGACAGATATTCCCGAGGAGGTCCGTCCGGAGTTGATGTTGCTCGCCGCGAACAGCGAACGGCAACTCGGCCATGCGAAAGAAGCGGAGGCGATCTACGCGCAGATCGTCGCGAAATATCCCAACCGCGACGAAGCAAAGGATGCGAGCTATCAGCGCCTGATTAATATCTACAATTCCCATCCGGAAGGACTCGTGGCCGAGGTGGATCGGTTCCTCGCGACGAATCCTGCGGGGGAACGCGCAGACCAGGCGCGGCTCTTGAAAGCGGAGGCGTTTTACAAACAAGGCAACTTCGCGCAAGCGGCCCCGGTTTATGAAACTCTGCGCGCGTCGCAGCTCTCCCCAAAACTCCGGGCGGAATCAGCCTACAAGCTCGGCTGGTGTTACGTGCAGATGAAGAGCGCGCCGCGCATTGTCGAGGCGTTCACTTATTTCCTGAAGGCGTTCCCCGATCATGCCCAGGCGCCTGCGGCCTTGGCCCAGCGAGCGATAGCTTATCAGGAGACGAGGGACTATGAGGCGGCCATAGGTGACTTGAACACCTTGCTCACGCAGTTTCCGGCGGCACGGGAACGTGAGGCGGCGCTGCAGCAGAAGGCTCTGCTCATGGGTCAGCAGGAGAATGACAAGGGAATGAGAGAGGCGTTCCAGCAGTTGCTGAAGGAATTTCCAAAGAGTCCGGCCGCGGCGCAGGCAAACTACTACATCGGCAAGGCAGCATTCGAAGCGAAGGACTACAAAGCAGCAATCCCGGCGCTGGATGCCGCGCGCAAGCTGAACAAGGAACAATACTACACACCGGCGACGGTCCGTATTGTTTCCGCCTACTTCTACCAGAAGAACCGCTCCGCTCTTACGACGGAAATCAACAATTTTCTGACGGCCACGCCGGATGCGAAAATTCCGGCCGAGATCCTGCAGTGGATCGGGATCGAATATTACAACGAGAAGAACTACGCCCTCGCCGAGAAATATCTGACCGTGCTGGGAAACAGCGATCTCACGAACGTGAAGCCAGACTTCTGGTTTTATCTGGCCGACTCGCAGACGAAGTCCGGGAAATTTGCCGCGGCGGAGGCTTCCTACGAGAAGTATCTCCAGAGCTCGAATGATCCCGCGGCGAGGGTCAAGACGCTGCTCGCGCTGGGGGCGACTAAGATCGCGGCGCATAAAGCTGACGAGGCTCAGAAGATCGCGGATGAGATCATGGGATTGCAGCCGGAAGGGCGAGTGAATGCCGAAGCGCGTTTGCTGGCGGGTGATGTGCAGCTGGAACGCGGATTTTTCGATGAAGCGGGCAAAGCCTTCATGAGCGTCGCGCTGCTTTACGATGATCCCGCCATTACGCCGCGGGCATTGCAGAAAGCGGCTGGCGCATATGAGAAAGCGGGAAAAAAGGCGGAAGCCGATCGCGCGACGGAACAGCTGCGCGCGAAATATCCCGAATTTGCGAGCGGCTGAGTTCTCTTTCTTCCGGTTGTAGCCGGGGACCTTGACCCCGGTCGGCATGAACCGGCGCAGTCCGAGCCGGGGACGTTTGATGCCTTTTGGAGCCGGGGTCAACGCCCCCGGCTACAGCTCAGGTGCAGTCTACGGAGGAACCTGAAGCATCAACGCCGATGTCAGTCGTGGGTGCTTTTTGCTTCCATCACTGCATGACAAAGCTTCGACCCTGCATCGCGGAATTTATCGGAACCTTTGCGCTCATCTTCATCGGGATTGGCGCGATCAAGACCGCCGGACATGACGTCCTCGCCGTCGCGCTCGCGCACGGGCTGACGATTGCCGCGTTTGTCTCAGCGACAATGCACATTTCCGGTGGCCAGCTGAATCCCGCCGTCACCTTTGGTCTCGTCTGCGGCGGACACATGACATGGCCGGACGCGGTCCGCTCCTGGATCGCGCAACTGCTCGGCGGAACTGCGGCCCGCGCTCATCTGCTTGGGCCTGTTGGCCGCGATGTCGTGGTTGCGGGGACGCCGAACTCGCGCCGCCGTTGAATGGCGCCACATGGCATTCTCGTGGAGCAATCCTGACGTTTTTCCTTGTCTTCGTCGTTCACGGAACCGGCGTGGACGAACGTGGCCGCGGCGTGGCTGGGCTCGCGATCGGTTCTACCGTCACGCTCGATATTCTTTTCGGTGGCCCGCTCACGGGCGCCGCGATGAACCCGGCGCGAGTCTTCGGTCCAGCCGTCGCCGCGCAATATCGGAAGTATCATTACGTCTACTGGCTGGGACCATTGCTGGGCGGAGCAGCGGCAGGATTCGTCTACCGCGGCTTCATCGAGCGAGATCCAGCCACAGCACCGGCGGAGCGGCGCTAGTTCACCGCCAGCGTCTCAATTGGCAGCGAGGCGAGAAAGGTTTTGGTGTCGCCCACTTGCAGAACCGGTCTGGCGAGATGCGCGGCCAGCAGGCTGGTATCTGGTGTTGGCCCAATCCCGGCGCGCGCGGTGATTTTCGTCTCTCGCAGTTGATCGATCACGCGCTCGACTTTTGGCCCGAGATTTCGCACATCGGTAAATTGCACCGTGCAAACGCCGGGCGCAGTCGCCTCCACATAGGGCGCGAGCGTAGAGCTAAATTGCAGCAGCAACTGGTCGAGCAGTCGTTCCTGCACGCGCGTGCGTGTTTTTACCACGAGCTTCAAAGACCGCGCTACGCCCTGGCTCGGAGTCATGCCGCAGCGAACGCCCACCTTTTCCGCGGCTTGATTAAGTTGAATGATGACGGCTTTCGTTTCCTGATCGTCGATCAAAGCGACCGGCCCAGCGTTCTCCGGCTGATGTCGCAAGGCGGCCTGGAGATAAAAATCAGGGAGATAAATCGTCGCAAACATCAGCCCGCTCCGGCCATTTCCCCGCGGCCGCCGTGCACGCGTTGGAGGCGAAATTTCAGCCGTAAAAAATTGTGGTCGCGCTGGAGGTCTTCCAAGTGCCAGCTGTTTTCGAGCGCCACCTTCAATTGCGCACTGCTGATAAGGCTGCGCCGGGTGAGAACCAGGAAAACGGTCGGTGCCGGCTCGACCAGGCGCTGAAGGCGATACCAGCTCGTCTGCGGAATTTTCCGAAGCTCCTCAGCTGCATTGAGAACCAGATCGAGCACTACGAGCGGAAAATTACCGTCGCGCAAAAGCAGGTCGGCTGCTTTCACGGTGTCGATTGTCTTGGTGCAACGCACCCAAAGCAAATGGCGCAGACGCGCGTTTCCAAGTGGCTCCGGATCGAAGGAATCGCGGCCGTCAATTAAGGCAAGGAAGTAGCGTTCCTGATGCGCGGCTTGCAGCAATCGGTGAATCAAGAGCGCGCTGCCGGCGCTGAGCTGGGGGCTCGTCAACTCGGTAATCGCGCCTTTCGGCAATCCGCCGTTCGTCGCTGCATCCAGAGTCGGCACGCCAGTCGAGAGGCGAGCTTGTGCCGTCGTGGGCGGCTGCGGAAAACGCTCCGCCAGGAGCTGGCGCAGATCGAGAATGGAGCTGGCGTGAGCGGGACGAGATTGACCGTCCGCCCGTCCTGGTGCCGAACCGGGAGACGAGTCATCAATCTTGCTGCTGGCCATCCCCAGAGGATGCCATTAACAGTAAACGTGTTCAAACGAACATTACCCGCGCTTCCGTCGAGCCCGGCTCAGCTGCTTCCGGACCAGCGAAACCATAACTCCCTGAATGCGAAGCTCGCGCGCGGGGATAAGATTCGGAAAGAGCGGATTCTCCGCTTTCAAATAGGGGCGGCCATGGTCCATCACATAACGCTTCAAAGTGGTCTCGCCATCGATCAGCGCCGCAACGATATCGCCGCTTTGCGCATCTTTCCGGTCCTCCAGAATCACGATGTCGCCATCGAGAATGTGCGCTTCGATCATTGAATCGCCGCGCACACGGAGCGCAAACGTGCGGCCGTTCTTTGAAGCGTTGACTGTGCTCGAATCGAGCGAGACATGCCCTTCAACGTCTTGCTCGGTTAACGCAGACATCCCTGCAGGAATCTGCCCGTAAATCGGAATGTCGGTGATTCGAATCTTCTGCACGGGAGTGATCAACGCGCGCGCCTTCCGCGCATGACGGCCGAGGAAGCCTTTTCGCTCCAGCGCGTCGAGGTACTGCATCACCGACGTTTGACTGGCGAAGCCAAAGTGGCGTTGGATTTCGCGCGTGCTCGGCGTGACGCCCTTATCGCGCTGCTCGGTCTGGATGAAGCTAAGGATATCCTTCTGCCGTCCCGTGAGCATGCGTGACCCTGCCCTAACGAGCAGAGTCTGCAAGTTCAAATGAACAGAATCCTCGCCGGCGCAGTTTTTCCCAATGCAACTCCGCACTTGTGCTGCCCGATCTCACGGTATCAATCCTGGGAATCTAGTTTTCCCTTACTTCCACGAAGGACGCGTTCTCCAGAGCCAGTCGCTTCTCGTCCAGCTGCGCCATCCAGCGCGTCAGGTAAGAAAACTGCAAGTATAGGGCGTGAAGCTGCCCGGCGGTCCAACTCTCACAAAGATTTTTCACTTCACCCATGGCTGCGGCGTGAAGCTCGGAAAGCCTTCTCAAGGTTCCGCGTACCTCAGTCTCCACCCCAGCGAGTTCCGCTCTCATTAACGAACGGCTGAGCGCGGTCGTCGTAGTCGTCAGGCGCTGAATGATCTCGTCCGATTTGCGGGTCAGAGCAGCGACGACGGGAAAAAGCGCCTCAAGCTCGCTTGGAATGTCCGTGACGGCGGACGAAGGCGCTCGACCTTCCAGGCTCAACAAATGGTATAGGCGACGCTTTGGATCGCGCAGGACCTGATAAGCTTCGTTGAGTTTTGAGAACGCTGCTTCCGTATTCCGGGAATTGTCCTCCTGCGCTCGCGCGTCGGGATGAGATCGCAGCGTTTTGCGATGAAACGCTTCCTTCAATTCTTCCGCATCCAGCCACGGAGACCTGAGTTGATCGAGCAGCGCGAAGTAATCCGTCATGCGGCGAAACTTTCGCCACAGGAGCAATGCGCGACCGCGTTCGGATTCGTTACCTTGAATCCGCCTTTTTGCAGATCCTCGCTGTAATCGAGCAGCGAGCCGCTGACAAAGAGCGCGCTCTTCGGATCGACGACGACGCGCACGTCGGAAGATTGCACCATGATATCGCGATTCGCCGGCCCATCGACCAGGTCCATCTTGTATTGCAATCCCGAGCATCCACCTCCAATCACGGCGACGCGCAAGGCACCTTGAGGCCGCCCCTGTTTCTGCAAAAGACCGGTGAGTTTACGCGATGCGTTCTCCGTCACCTTGATCAGCCGTTCGTTGCCGATCTTGTAGTTGGTTGCGGGAGACGGAGTGGCGGTTACTGACACAGCAGACGTTAACGGCCGGGAAGGTTTAGAGCAACACGGCCGGCTCTGCGCAGCAGGCGACATGCTCATGGGCAATCTCCTGCAGCTTTGCCAGCGTGGAGACTTGCTGGAACTTTTCGCGCAGGAGTTTGCCCCCGGGAAAACTTTTCGAGTAGGCCATCAAACGCGACCGCATCGAGCGCATGGCCTGTTCTTCGTTTTGCCATTCCTCCACTGCGAGGAGGCAATGCCGTTGAATGAGAGCCCATCGGTCCGGCAGGCTCGGCGCTGGCAACCGTTCTCCTGTCGCGAGCTCGTGTCTGATCTGTCGAAAAACCCACGGCGCACTCATGGCCGCGCGGCCGATCATCACGCCCGCGATTCCGGTCTCGGCGCGATGCCGCGCCACGTCGCCGGCATTCATGACGTCGCCGTTCCCAATCACCGGCAGGTCGACCGCAGCGACCACCTCGCCAATCACGTTCCAATCCGCAGCCCCGGAATATCCCTGCGCGCGTGTCCGGCCGTGGACGGCGATCGCAGCGACGCCGAGATCCTCGAGAATGCGCGCGACGCTTGGCGCGTTAATGGAATCGTCATCCCAGCCAATTCGGATCTTCGCCGTGACCGGCAGCGGCGCTGCAGCGCGAACCACTGCACGCGCTACGGCCGCTAAGGTCGGGCAGTCCCTCAGCAAGGATGAGCCGCCGTTCTTCGCCACGACTTTGTTCACCGGACAGCCGAAGTTCAGGTCGATGAAGTCTGGTCGGACCCAGTCGATCACGTGCCGCGCGGCCTCCGCCATGTGCCCGGCATTTCCGCCGAAAAGCTGCACACCGAGCGGGCGTTCACACTCGTCGAAATCGAGATATTCGCGCGTCCGTTCATTTCGGCGGAAGACGCCTTCGGCGGAAACGAACTCTGTCACGAGCACGTCAGCGCCGCCTTGCTTGCAAAGCTGCCGGAAGATTTTGTCCGAAACGCCCGCCATGGGCGCGAGATAAAGCGGAAAGCGGCCCACGGAGAACCAGGGCAACGAATTTCCGATTTCCGATTTCCGATTTGCGATTGAGGCAACCATCAAAGCGCTCCTGAGGTCGATTTCAGCAACGTTGCGACCTCGGTTTGCACGGATTCAAGTTCGTCGAGCCGAAGCTGCATGTCCGGAACGATGAAGACGTCGCCGTTTTCCGCATGTTCGTAGATGAGCACACGACTACTACCGGTCACCTCGCTTTTCACCTGCTTTAGCACACGTTTTCTCTCCAGCATCACAGCCAGAACGTAGCATGCGTTTGGCTGCGAATTCTCCGCGAGTAAGCGCCGCAGGAGTTCCTCAGCATTCTCTTTCGCGAGCGGCTCCGGTGGCGAAGCCGGAGGCGGCTCATAGCGCGTTTTCCAAAAGGAAAATGGGCGGATGTTCTCGTTCCGGGCCGCCCAAGCCTCCTGGCTCAAGTCCTCTCGGCGGAAGCCATTCCCCTCGCGGTAAAGGAGCGTGTAGAACTGCTCGCCCGGTGCGAAGGAACGACTGGTGATCGCGCAGACGTCGGCGGGGTGCTTGATGGGCCAGTCGTTCGCGAGGGGGTTCATCAGGCGGTGAGATGACGAGCGGCAAAAGGATTCAGGCTCCGTGCTTCGCGGTTCGTCGCGCGAAGGTAAAGGAAGAACAACCCGACCGCGGCGAAGAGAATGTTTGGGGTCCAGGCTGCTGCCCATGCGGAGATGCGATCGCCCTCCCCGAGGGCGAGAAAGAAATGCGTGAGGAAATTCATGGTGAAGACCAGGCCAATGGCAGCCGCGACACTCGATAGAACACCGGCGCGGGAGAAGCCAATCGCAAGCGGCGCCGCGAGAAAAACGACGACGAGACAGGTCCACGGCAGAGCGATGCGGTATTGGAAATGCGTGGCAAACGGCGCAAGCAATGGCTGCGGAAAATCGGAATTGAAGCGCAGATAATCGCGCAGCTCCGGTAAGCTCAAATATTCTGCCCGCATATTTGAGCTGGCGAGGCGGAAGGGGGTCTCATTCCACTGCGGCATCGGAAGCGTCGTAAAATTCTCCTCCCGCGTGATGTTTCCCGCTGCATCGTAGCTCACCAATTTCACCAGCCGCAGTTCCCATAGCTTCTCCGGCGCGCGGTAGAACGCCTGGGTCGCCATGTAGTTCTTGACGATGTTGTCGTCGGCATCCTGTTGGAGCACCTGCACGGTGATGAATTCATTTCGCTCCGGCCGAAAACGCTGAATAAACCAAGTGCGATTCTCCGAGCGATTGCGAAAGATTTGCCCTGTCACGCCGGGTTCCCTTGAACTCTCGCGCATTGACTCGAAAGCCGCTTTCCGCGCCTGCTCTCCATGAGGCGCGAGCGAATAATTCAACGCTCCGCTCACTGCTGATGTCAGCAAGCCCACTGCGATGAGCGGCAAAAGGAGTCGCGGAACGCTTACACCCGCGGTCAACATCGAAACGATCTCGTTCGCGCGCGACATGCGGCTGAGGCAAAACAGGAGGGCGAGAAGAAGCGAAACCGGCAGAAGAACGACCAAGATTTGCGGAACCTGCGTGAGATAGTAATGGAGCACGGCGCCGACCGAGACGCGGGTGTCGAGGAAAGTCGAAATGTTGTCGCTGATGTCAAAGATGAGCCAGATCGCGATGAAGGCGGCGATGCAATAAAAATAGGCGCGAAGAAAGTTTCGCAGAACGTAACGATCCAAAAGTCTCACAACACGATTTCTAATTTCAGGTTTTGCGAAATACGTTCTCAGCTCAAACCAGCGGTCGATACACAAAAGCGCAAGTGCCGAATCGCAAACGTCAAATCGCGTGATCGCGCTCAAAGAAAAGCTCGGTAGCGAGTTTGTGGAGCGAATCCGCACGATTTTTTCCGAGACGGGACTGCTCGCGAAGGCAAAAAACTTTGAGTATCGCTCCGAGCAGCAGGAGATGGCGGTCGCACTTGCGCAGGCACTCGAGCAGGAGCGACACCTCGTCGTCGAAGCTGGAACCGGCGTCGGCAAGTCGATCGCTTACCTGGTGCCTTCCATTCTGTTCGCAATCGAGCAGCACAAGAAAGCGATCATCTCCACGCACACGATCAATCTCCAGGAGCAGCTCCTCAACAAAGACATTCCGATCCTAAAGAAGCTCCTGCCGGTGGAGTTTGAGGCCGCGTTGATGAAAGGCCGGCAGAATTATCTTTGCCCGCGGCGGCTGGAGCGCGCCATGCAGCAGGCGAACGAACTCTTCACCACCTCCGAGCAGGCGGAATTGATCCGCATCGCGGAATGGTCACGCCAAACGACCGATGGCTCATTGAGCGATCTTTCGCTTGAACCGGACACGAAGGTTTGGACGCAGGTGTGCAGCGAAGCGCACATCTGCACCACAAAAACTTGCGGGCAGACCGGCCACTGCTTTTTCCAGCAGGCGCGGAAGCGGTTATTGGCGGCGGACGCCATCGTGGTCAATCACACCCTGCTTTTTATGGTGCTGGGCACGCCGGACGAGCAGGAGGAGCGTGAAAGCGGGTTCCTCTTCCCCAACGACTTCCTCATCTTCGACGAGGCGCACACGGTCGAGCAGGTCGCGTCGCGGCAGATTGGGATCACCATCTCGCAATACGGTCTCCGTGCCACGATCCAGCGGCTCTACAATGCGCGGACTCGCAAAGGGCTTTTCACCGTCACGCGCGACGCGGCGGGCGTGACGCTGGCCGCCTCCCTGGCTGATGAGGTGGACCGGTTTTTCGACTCAATCGGAGAGGCGGCGGACTTCCGGAAAGGATGCGAAGTACGCGTGCGGGAGGCCAACTTCGTGGCGGACACGATCAGTGCGCGCCTCGCGGGGTTGCAGGTCCGAATCGTTGAGGTCGTAAAGCGCACGGAGGACGAATTCCTGAAGGCGGAGCTGCAGGAGCTCGGGCGGAGAATTCGCGATGTGCGCCTCGGGCTGGTGGCCTTTCTGGAGCAGAGCGCGCCGGGACACGTCTACTGGATCGAGCGCACGGGCAAAGCGGCGCAGTTCTTCTCGTTGCACGCGGCGCCGGTGGAGATCGCGTCGGTCCTCGGCCGCATGATTTTCCGCGACTCGACCTGCTGCATTATGACCAGCGCCACGCTGGCCGTCGGACAGCGCGATCTCGCTTACTTTCGCCGGCGCGTGGGTGCGATGGAGGCGGACGCACTGCAACTCGGAAGCCCGTTTGATTTCAGCAAGCAGATGAAACTCTTCGTCGTGCAGAAAATGCCGGACCCTAGGGATACGCGCTACAATGTGGCGCTCGCCGAATGGGTGGCGCACTTCGTGGCAGAGAGCCAGGGGCGGGCGTTTGTGCTCTTCACCAGCTATCGCGGGATGCAGCAGCTCGCAGAGGAAATGCAGCCGTTCTTCTCGAGCCGGAAGATGAACCTCCTCGTGCAGGGGCAGGGCGCACCGCGCGGGAAGTTGCTCGAGCAATTCAAGTCCACCGAGCGCAGCGTCCTCTTCGGCACAGACAGTTTCTGGATGGGCGTAGACGTTCCGGGCGACGCGCTCTCCAACGTCATCATCACGCGCCTGCCGTTCGCGGTGCCGGACCATCCGTTGGTCGAGGCAAAGCTGGAATTAATCCAGGAACGCGGCGGCGACGCCTTTACCGAATACTCACTGCCGGAGGCAATCCTGAAACTCCGGCAAGGTGTGGGGCGTTTAATCCGAACAAAGAGCGACAAGGGCATTGTCGTGATCCTGGATAACAGGATCGTGACGAAGCCGTATGGCCGGGCCTTTTTGAGAGCGTTGCCACAATGTCCGGTGAAGATTATTTGAGCTCCGGCGTGCTTGTGGGCAAACACCTTTCCTGCGGATTGACCGCGTCGTCGGAGAGATTGCCGAGCAAAGGTGAGTAAGTCTTCCCTGTAGCGGGTTGCTTTACGCGGGAGAAAATCTGATGGAAATCCAATTTCAATGAACATGAATGCACGCGGCGCTGTTTCTCCTCATCCGACCGTTCGTCTGCTGCTGGGCATCTGGCTCGCCACTTCCTCCCTTGCATACGCGCAGCAAGTCACGCCGACGCCATCACCGTCTCCATCTCCCACGCCGACCCAATTTTCCTCGCAGACGTTATCCGAGCTAAAGCAGCTCCAGCAGGCGGCCCTCGCGAGTGAGTACGCCTACCGCCAGGTCGCATATCTTTCGAACAACATCGGGCCGCGCTTAAGCGGGTCTGCGCAGGCGCAGAAGGCCGTGGACTACGTCGCGACCGAACTGAGAGCGCTTGGGCTGGACGTGCGAACGGAGAAGGTGATGGTGCCGCATTGGGTCCGTGGCGAGGAAGTCGCGGCGCTCGTGGAGTTCCCCGGTCAGGCAGCGAACACCACGCAGAAAATCGTCCTCACCGCGCTCGGTGGGAGTGTCGCAACCGCGAACGACGGACT
>JACDBM010000378.1 GCA_013694945.1 Chthoniobacterales bacterium | reverse complement strand
ACAAAGTGATGATGATCAAACAAATTGCAATCGCTGTCGCCGCGGCGCTCGCTTTCGTCGGCTCCGCGTGGGCTCACGAAGGCCACGTGCATGGACCGGAAGCAGGCGAGGATTCGGCTGCGTTCGGACCGATCACGCTTTCCGAAGATGCGATCCGCAATCTTGGGGTGCAGACGGTGGAAGCCAATCCGGCGCCGTTGCAGCGGAGTTTGCAAATGGCAGCGCGGATCGAGGGGTTGCCGGAAAAGCAGGCAAAGATTTCGGCGCGCGCGGAGGGTCGCGTCGCCGAGATCATGGTGAAGCTCGGCGACCGCGTCACTGCGGGGCAGCCGTTGCTCCGCTTCGATCCGCTCACAGTCGGAAATCCGCCGGTGGTCCTGAAGTCGCCCATCGACGGCTTCGTTGTTCGACAGGATGCAAGCATCGGCCAGGCGCTGCGTCCGGAAACCGTGTTGATGGAAGTGGCGGACTATTCGCAGGTGCTGGTGCGCGCGACCACGTTCGAAGGCCCGGATCTTTCGGCGATCAAAACGGGCGATCCGGCGCGTGTGCAGGTGCAGGTTTTTACGGATCAGATCTTCGAGGGAAAAGTCCAGCGGCTCGACGTCGGACTCGAGCGCGAAAGCGGCACGTTCGAGATTTACGTGCTGCTCGATAACCCTGACCTCAAGCTGCGACCCAACATGCAGGCCACGGCCACCGTTGGGATCGGCGAAGCGCAGGATGTCGTCTCCGTGCCGCGGCGCGCCATCCTCGGCGATCTCGGAAACCTTTTCGTCTTCGTGCAAGCGGACGAGCCGAACACCTTCGCGCGCCGCAACGTGGTGATCGGGCTGAAGGCGGGCGATCAAGTCGAGATCGTGGAAGGCGTGCTGCCCGGCGAGAAGGTAGTCACGCAGGGAAATTACCAGCTGCAATTCGCAGCGACCGCTAAGAAACCCGAGGAAGCCCCCGCCAAGCCGGATGAGATGGGTCACCAGGGGCATGATCACGGCGGAGGGAATGAAGTGGCCTCCGCGCCCCACTTCCCGAGCTGGGCCTGGGCGATCGGAGGCTTTGCGCTCGGCGGTCTGCTCTTTGGTTTCCTGCTGCGACGGACCGCTTAGCTCCTCATGTTCGATCGGATCATCCAATTTTCGCTGCGCAACCGGCTCTTCGTCGTGGCGTTCGCGGCCCTCCTCGCAGCCTATGGCGGCTACGCGGTAACGAAGCTGCCGGTCGACGTTTTTCCTGATCTCAACCGACCCACGGTCACTATCTTCACCGAGTCGGGCGGACTTGCGCCCGAGGAAGTGGAATCACTCGTTTCCTTCCCGATCGAATCCGCGATGAACGGAGCGTCTGGCGTGCAGCGCGTGCGATCGGTTTCGTCCATCGGGCTAAGCATCGTGTTCGTCGAGTTCGGCTTTGCGGAGGACATCTACGTCGCGCGTCAGATCGTAACCGAGCGGTTGCAGCAGGTGGGCGAGCAGCTTCCGCCTGCGGCCAAGCCGGTGCTCGCGCCGATCAGCTCAATCATGGGCGAGATCATGCTCGTCGGCCTAACGAGCGACGATCCGGCAATTACGCCAATGGATCTGCGGACGATGGCGGACTGGGACATCCGGAAGCGTCTGCTCTCGGTGCCCGGCCTTTCCCAGGTCACCGTGATTGGGGGCGAGCTGAAGCAATATCAGGTGCTGGTGGACCCGTTTAAGCTCCGCAACTTCAACGTCTCCCTGCACGACGTCGAGGAAGCGGCCAAGAACGCGAACGTAAACTCGACCGGGGGCTTCCTCCTCGGCACCTATACCGAGGGTCTGATTCGAAACCTCGCCCGCGTGAACGGCCTCGAAGATCTGCGGAACTCCGTAATTCCAGTGAAACGCGAGAGCGGCGCGGCGCTGACTCTCGGCCAGGTAGCTGATGTGCAGCTCGGTGGTCCCCTCGCGAAGCGCGGTGACGCGGGCGTGAATGGCGCGCCTGCCGTTATTCTCTCGATTCAAAAACAGCCCGGCGCGAACACGCCTGAGTTAACCAGGCAGATCGAGCAGGAACTGCAAAATATGCAGGCCACTCTCCCGAAGGGCGTGAAGATCCACAGCGGCATCTTCCGGCAAAGCACGTTCATCGAGAACGCGATCCGCAATATCGAAGTCGCGTTGCGCGACGGCGCGATCTTCGTCGTGATTGTGCTCTTCCTTTTCCTGCTGAACGTCCGCACCACTCTCATCACGCTCACCGCGATCCCGCTTTCGCTCCTCGTCACCGCGCTCGTCTTCCAATACTTCAAAATCTCCATTAATACGATGACGCTGGGTGGTCTCGCCGTCGCAATCGGGGAGCTGGTAGATGACGCGATTGTCGATGTAGAAAACGTCTTCCGGAGGCTCCGCGAAAATCGGCAACTGCCAAACCCTCGACCGACGCTGGAGGTCGTTTACCGCGCCTCCAGTGAGGTGCGCAATTCGATCGTCATCGCGACCGTTGTGGTCGTGCTGGTCTTCATTCCACTCTTTGCTCTCGGTGGGATCGAAGGCCGCATCTTTGCACCCCTTGGCATCGCCTACATCACCAGCATCATCGCTTCCTTGTTGGTCTCGCTCACGGTCACACCAGCGCTTTGTTCTTATCTGCTGCCGAAGATGAAGCGGATGAAGCATGCGAAAGACTCCGCCCTGGTCCGCGGCATCAAAGCGCTCGTTGCGCGGGTGCTTGCGTTCGGATTTGGCCGATCGAACCTCGTCCTCGGCACTTTCGCTCTCGTGGTGCTCGCCGCTTTGGCGACGGTGCCGTTCTTTGGTCGCGAATTCTTGCCTCCCTTCAACGAAGGTAGTCTTACGATCAACGTCTTCGTGCCGCCGAGCACGTCTTTGACTGAGTCGAACCGGATCGCCTCTCTCGCCGAACGCATCGTCATGGCGGTGCCCGAAGTCATTATGGTTGGCCGCCGCACGGGACGCGCCGAGCTGGATGAGCACGCTGAGGGAGTGCACTACTCCGAGATTGATGCGGAGTTGCGCGAATCAGCGCGTGGACGGGAAGAAATCCTGAACGATATACGCGGAAGGTTAGATCAAATACCCGGCATCTCGGTCAGCATCGGCCAGCCGATTTCTCATCGCATCGATCACCTCCTCTCCGGCGTGCGGGCGCAAATCGCGGTCAAGATTTTCGGTGACGATCTCAATGTGCTGCGACAGAAGGCCGGTGAAGTCGAAGAGCTGATGAAGACCATCCCCGGGATGGTCGATATCTTTGCCGAACGGCAGGTCATGATCCCGCAGCTGCATGTCGGAATCGATCGCGACCAGGCGCGTCGGCATGGTGTGATGGTCGGCGAAGTGGCGGATTACGCGGAGCTGGCGATGCAGGGCAGAACGGTCTCGCAGATTCTTGAAGGGAGCCGCACGTTTGACGTCGTCCTGCGTCTCACCGACCAGGCGCGTAACGATGCGGATGCGATTCGGGCCATTCCCGTCGACACGCAAAACGGAAGCGTGTTGCCACTAAGTCAGCTCGCCACCGTGCAGGAGGCGAAGGGGCCAAACCAGATCAATCGTGAAGGCGTCCAACGCCGCATCTACATCGCGGCGAACGTTTCCGGGCGCGACCTCGTCGGCGCGGTGGAGGAATTGCAGCGGAAAATCGCGGAAAAGATCCCGATGCCGCCCGGCTATTACGTGACCTACGGCGGACAATTCGAGAGTCAGGCCTCGGCCTCGCGGCTCATTTCCATCCTGAGCGTGATCTCGCTGGTCGGCATGTTTGTGGTGCTCTACGCGCACTTCAAAAGCGCGATGTTTGCCGCACAAATCATGTTGAACCTTCCCATGGCGATAATCGGGTCTATCGCGGGCGTCTGGCTGATGGGCGGCACCATGTCCATCGCCACCATGGTCGGCTTCATCACACTCGCGGGCATCGCCTCACGCAACGGCATCATGATGATCTCGCACTACCTCCACCTGATGCGCGAGGAGGGTGAGCACTTTACGAAGGAAATGATCCTGCGCGGAACCCAGGAGCGGCTCGTTCCGGTGTTGATGACGGCGCTCACGGCCGGACTCGCGCTCATTCCACTAATTATCGCCGCCGACGAGCCCGGACGTGAGATTCTGCATCCCGTCGCGGTCGTCATCTTTAGCGGAATCTTCACGAGCACGCTGCTCGACTTCATCGTTACGCCGCTGGTCTTCTGGCGCTTCGGCCGGAAGAGCGCAGAGCGCCTCGCAGCAAGCGGAACTCATAGCTCTGCGATCCACGAGGCAGCACCGGCGCCCGTTCTCGCCTGAAGTGTATGCAGCCTCTAATTAAAATTTTGATTTCCGCGCTGCTTATCTTCGCAGTCTCCGAAATCGCGCAACGCAACTCTGTTGTCGGTGCGCTAGTCGCCTCGCTGCCGATCGTTTCCATCGTCGCGATGATCTGGCTCTGGCGCGACACCCATGATGCCGCCCGCCTGGCCCGGTTTTCTGCTGGAGTCTTCTGGCTCGTGATTCCGTCGCTCGTTCTCTTTGCGTTCCTCCCCGTTTTACTTCTTCGCTGCAACTTTACTTTCCCCGTGGCTCTCGCGATCGCCTGTTCAGCCACGGTTCTCACCTACCTCGCGATGCTCGCCGCGCTCAAAACGTTCGGCGTGCAGATCTGAACACGGCATCCACCTGGATAGACGAAACAACCACAACCGAATACATCACTACAAACATGCAAAA
>JACDBM010000371.1 GCA_013694945.1 Chthoniobacterales bacterium | reverse complement strand
GGTCAGGCTTACCTGCTGGAATTGGGGATTCTCCGCGATGGACTTGATGCTTAAGCGCGAGATGGAGAGCAAGGGCTCGGAATTTTCGAGCTGCGCAAACGCTGTCCCGAGGACGATGAAGTCCGTCTGGGGGAGATCGATCAACCAATTGTAGCGCATCCAATCTGCCAGTTCCGGCTGTGTGAAGGCGCTGTTACTGTCGAGGCGGACGAGAGGTTTCTCGATCTGCTGATTAGCAAAGAAAGACTTCAGGCGCGGGGGGAACCAGGCGATCGGCGCTCCCTCCGGGCTCCGTTCTTTCAGGGCAGCGAAGCGTGTGATCGCGGCGCTGGCTTGCCTTTCCAAGTTCGCGGCTTTGCTTATTTCGCTCTTGGAATTGGCGACCTTCGATTGGAGGACGTCGATCTGTTTCTCCATGCTCACGCGATTCCTGGTGAGAGGCCCGAGGAAAAACGAGAAGTAGACGTAAAGGAGCACGACGAAGCCGATCGAACTCAGCACGACCTTCTGGATTTCGTCTTTCGTGAATTTACTATGACTCATTTCTTTGGAGCACGGGGAGCTGAGACTGCGGCTGCTTTTGCAGTCTCCAGACCAAGCGGACTCAGACTCACGCCCAGGACGAAGTGGGCTGTGGCCATGTTGCTGCCGGCGATGTTCACGCTGGTGTCGAGATCTTCGAGCGTTTTAAATTCAACCTTCACCTCGGAATAGCTCTGATGCAGTTGTTCCAAGAGCAGTTGCCGAAACTCTTCGGACGCAGCCCGTGGCTCACCACCTGCAGCGATTCCGTCAAGCGTGACACTGACGACCTTGTTATCGTCGCTGACGGAACCCTCCAGACTGGTGAGCTGCGTATTGGGAGCGACGCAGCGTGAGAGTCTCTCCAGGAAGGAGCCCCAATAGAAGCGGTCTTCGATGAGCGTGTCCAGCACTCGGGTCGTATCGATGGTGGCGGTAAGATCCAGCGAACGCTTCTGTGCCGCGGTGACTTTGGGTTCCACTTGTTCCCAGCCGCGCTGCACGGCATTGAGACGATTTTTCATCTCGAGTGTCTGGTAGGCTTTCCACATGTAGAAGGCGAGCATGAGCACGCCGAGCCCGCAGAGAATCAGCACGCCGAGCTTGAGCGGATCGCGCTGGCGTTGACGTTCTTCCGCGAATTGCTCGTGGAGAAGATTGAGTTGAAGAGCCATGGAGAGCTAGTTGCGCAGGTATTCGAAGGCCGCGCCGCACGCGACGTTCAGCGACACAAATTCGTTCGGGAGGTCCTGACGCTTCCCGGCGGGGAGAGCCACTTCACAGGTCTCCAGCGGGTCCCAAATTTCGCAAGGTAGCCCCAGCTCATCGCTTAATGCCTGCAGGACCGCTTCCGTGCGAGCAAGGCCGCCGGAGACGAAAATGCGATGGATGGTTTCCTCGCGTTGTCCTTCGAAGAACCCGATGGAATTCCGAATCTCCAACGCGAGGCGATTGAGAGAAATCCGGCAGATTTCCGCCATTCCAGGATCGCCTTGGTTCATCATCACGCGTGCGGCGTCTGGATCGACCGCGCCGTCGGCCGTGAGGGCCTGGGTGAGCGACTTGCCGCCGTAAGCGACGCTGCGAATCAGAACCAATTCCTTCTTGCTGCCAATGAGGACCGTGCTTTGCAGGTGGCCCATGTCGAGGAGCAGGAACGTGTCGTTCGCGAAGATTTCAGGATAGGCGAGCTCGAACGCGTTAAACGAGCAGATCGGCGCGAGCTGGAGAATATCGGCCGCAACACGTGTTTTGCTCATGGCCTCCGAGATTTGCTTCACGGTCGGGCGAAGCATTCCGCCAACGAGATATTTCTTTTTGGCGACGCGGTTGGCCGATTCAGGGAAGACGTCGCCGCCACTCGGGTGGTGGCCGTTGACTCCATTGGCAGAGACGGGCGCGCAATCGAGCACGAAGTCTTTGCACTCCTGGTTCAGAACGGCGAGGCCGTTAAGACGAAGAGCGCTGCGCAGGAGATCAATCGGCGTGTCGGGCTGCTCAATGATGCGGAGCAAGGAAGCGGGATCGGAGACGCCGATGGCGCAACCTTTCGCGCTCCCGAGTTCTTTCAGGAGGAGCTTCAACTGCTGCGCCATGTCCTCGGCTGTCCTCATTTCCTCGGGAACTTCCCGTGAGGCGTAACTCGTCAGAACGTAACGAGATTCGCCTTTGCGGTGGAGCAAGACGCCTTTGAAGGATTGTTTTCCGAGGTCAAGGCCGATGACAGAATTGCTGCGCTTTCCCATGGTGCTTACATTTCCTGTAGCGGAAATCGTGCCTGTACCCGGTGGTTTTCCCGACCGCCGCCGCTCCGGGCTCGCTCGCGAGACTTCAGGCGGCAACAGGCGCGCGGTAGCCGAAGAACTCCCGGGTCTTGATGATCTTTACGACTTCGGGAGGCACCATCTTTTCCCAACCGGCGTCGCCTAATTGGATTTTTTGCAGCGCGTCGGGCGGATAAATTCGGAGGAACTCGGGATTATATTTTGTGATCTCCTGGATGTACTCGTTATCCATCAGATACTGAAAGAGCGACTTCAAATTCGGAGCTACGTCGAGTTGCTTCGCGGTAAGGAGCTTCCCAGTCTGCTCGTCGACCATTGGATAAACGTAGAGCTTCAGGCCCGTTTTGAACATGCGCCCGAGAGCCTCGAGAATGCCGCCTTCCAGGTTCAAATAATACTTCTCGTCGAAGATCTCCATCAGACTCGGCACACCCATGACCAGACCGATCATCCTGTTGGTGTAGCGCGCCAGGTAGGCGGCCAGCCGGTAGTATTCGCCGAATTTCGAGATCAACACCGTCCGGCCGAGCGCGCCGAGAATATCGACTCGCGCCAGAAAATCCCCATGGTTCAGCTGGCCTTCGGAAAGCAGGTTCTCGAGCGTCATTTCCATCAGGACCACGAGGTCTTCCTCGGAGTACCGGCATTGATCGAGGAAAACGCGGCGCGCGCCGTTCAGCATGTCGTTGGTGGCAAAGGTGACAGGACGGAAGCTGCCGCGCTCGACGAGAATAGCCTTTTTGTAAAAGACCTCTGCCGGCTGCACCGACTCTCCATCGGCGGTAAACATGACCGCATCCGTCAGGCCCTGACTCACCAATTGGAGGCTCATCAGGCGATTATCGACCGTCGTGAAGGCAGGCCCGGAAAACTTGATCATGTCCACCTGAATCCTGTCTTCCGCGAGATTCTCCTGGAGTGACGCGATCAACTTCTCGGGCTGATGGAAATAAAACGCGCCGTAAAGAAGGTTTACGCCCACCACACCCAGCGCTTCCTGTTGATCGACGTTGGATTCGTCGAGCATGCGAACGTGAATGATGATCTGGCTTGCTTCCCCGCGGGTCTCGGCTTGAAATCGCACGCCTAACCAGCCGTGCGATTCGTTGTGCTGCTTAAAGCTGCGAGCGGCGACAGTATCGGCGAAGACAAAGAACGTGCGCTCGGTTCCGAGCTTCGCGTCGAGGCGCTCGAGAAGGAGTTTGTACTCATGATCTAGCATCGTCGTGAGACGATTACGGCTCACGTAACGATCGGTCGTGCCGTAAATTGCATCGCTGAATGTCATGTCGTAGGCGGACATGGTCTTCGCGACGGTGCCGGCGGCGCCGCCAACATGAAAAAACCGCCGCGCCACCTCCTGCCCTGCGCCTATCTCTGCGAAGGTGCCGTACTTCTTCGCGTCGAGATTAATCTGGAACGCCTTTTTGTTGGTTCCGACATCCATTTCCGCGTTCATCCGCAATCAAGATGTGGACAATTGTGCCCTTCTCAACCGGCATTCAGTCGCGCCCAGCAGCCCACTATTCCTCTTCGCTAGCTAAGTCTGCTGCGACGGTGATCGTGCTCAGTTCATCCGGGAGTCTGGCGGAAAGTTCTAGCCCGAACTGCTTCGCGATATCAGGCGCATAACGTTGCAGATCGCGTTCGAGCCGGAGCAAAGCCAGGTCCTTTGATTTGGCCTCCAGCATGACATCAAACTTCAGGCCTTCGAGCGATCGCATCATCGTGATGAACTCGAATGGCTGGCAAAAATCCGCGTGCCCCGTCCAGAGCGGAGGCTGGAGCACGAGCTTTTTCTTGCGCGATTTTGGAATCTTCCTTTTTAGCTGGCGCAGCTCAGTGCGAGGAGAGGAAAAATGAATTTTCGGCCGCACGCGCCCCGGCCATGTGCGAAGAAAACGTCGAATCGTATCCCGCAGCTCGAGCTGCTCGGGATTCAAACACCAAAAGTGCTGATGATCGAAAACCAGCGGCACGCCCGTCCCCTCGTGAATTCTTAAAACTTGGGCGGCGCTGTAACGCAAATCGTCGTTCTCGAGCACAAGCCTGCGGCGGATTTCCGGCGAGAGCAGTTTATAGGTCTGAACCCAGCGTGCGCTGCCGGTCTCCGTATCGCCGTACGTTCCACCGGCGTGCACCACTACGACGGCTTCGTCGTCTAGCTCCATCAGGTCAAGCATTTGCGTCTGCGCAGCGAGATCCGCCACGCTCTTCTGCACCA
>JACDBM010000335.1 GCA_013694945.1 Chthoniobacterales bacterium | reverse complement strand
GGATGCCGATCTCCCGCGTGCGTTGCGCGACGCCATACGCCATTGCGCCATAAAGACCAGCCGCGGCCAGCGAAAGCGCCACGATCGAGAAGAAGCCGAGCAGCCATCCTTGCAGCCGCGATTGCCAGAGCGAATCCGCGACTTCCTTCTCCAATGAGACGAAATTGAAAACGCCCGTCCCCGGAGCGGTCGCCGCGACCGCTTTCCGAATTGGCGCGATCAGGCTTCGCTCATCCACGCCTCGTCGTGCGCGGATCAGAAAGTGCATCTGCTTCCAGGCGAGTTGCAGACTTGGCTTGTAAAGGTCGGGACCGGCCTCGCCGTCGAGCGACTGATGGCGCACATCAGCCACCACCCCGACGATAGTCATCCAGTCCGGGTCAGGGCTGGCGCTGGACCAGGCGCTCTCGGGCTTCCCGAGTTTCACGCGCTTGCCGACCGCATCTTCCGCCGGCCAGAGGCGCTTCTTCAAACTCTCACTGATCAGGCAAACGCGTGGCGCATCCAGTTTGTCGCGCGCGTCGAAAACACGGCCGTGCCGAAGTGAAATCCGGACAGTTCGAAAATAGTCGGAGCTAACGGTCTGAAAGTTCGCGCGCGGATTGCGGCTTTGCTCGTCGGGCGATTGATGCTCGGCCGTGAACTCCGCGCGGTTCCAGGGCCGTTGTGGCACAAACGGCGGACTGTTGTTCGTACCGACCGCTTCCACTCCCGGCATCTCGCTGATCCGATGGAGCAAGCGCGAGAACCGGTCGACCCGCGCCTGGGCCGGTTCGTCGCTGTTGTAAGTGGGATTTACTTCCATCATCAAAACTCCGCTCGGATCGAAACCGGGATCGACCTGCCGCAAATTGATCACGCTGCGCATGATCAGGCTCGCGCCGACCAGCAAAACAATCGAGACCGCCACTTGCGCGATGGTCAGGATCTCGCGCATCAATCCGCTGCGAGCGGTGCCGCCGGTATTTCCAGCGCCGGACGATTTCAGGGCGTTCGCGACGGTGATGCGCGTCGCCTGCCAGGCGGGAAGCGAACCCGCCAATACGCCGGTAACGCAGGCAATCGCGGCCGTGAAACCAAGCACGCTCGGGTTCACATCGATCACCACCCAGAACGGCAATTCGACCGGGATGGAAGCCTTGACCAGGTCGACCAGCCAGTAGGCGAAGAGACCGCCAACAACGCTGCCGAGAATTCCGAGAAGTGCGCTTTCAGTTAGAAGTTGCCTAACGAGGCGCAGCCGGCTCGCACCGAGAGCCGCCCGCACCGCGAACTCCCGCTCCCGGGCCGCAGCGCGCGCGAGCAACAACTGGCTCACATTTGCACAGGCGATCGCGAGCACCCCACCGCACGCAGCCAGCAAGAGAAGCAAGGATCCACGCACCACGCCGGTCGCGTGCTCACGCAACGGAATCACCGCCGCGCCGATGTCCTTGTTCGTGTCCGAATATTGCACGCTGAGACGCTCCGCAATCACACTCAGCTCAGCCTGCGCCTGGGCTGCCGTGACGCCGGGCTTGAGCCTGGCAATCGCCTGGTCGGCACGCCACGATCGCTTCGGAGGCCCACCACCAGTGATGGAGCGATTTGTCGTCGTTCCAAAAACGGAAGCCATCGGTAACCAGACGTCCGTTTGGGTGGGAAACCGGAATCCCGGCGGCATAACCCCGACGACAGTGCGCAACCCCCCATCGAGTCGAAGCTCCCGGCCGATGACACCCGAATCGCCGCCTAACGACATCCACAGCCGATGGCTAATGAGCATCACCTTGGGCGCCCCTTGTTCGTCGTCGGCCGGGATAAGGTTGCGTCCGAGGACCGGCTCCTGGCCGAGCAGGGTAAACAGATTGGCGGTGGTGAAAGTTGTCTTCAGCGTCTCGGTTATCCCGTCACGTGTCTCCAGGTTTCCGTTCCAGCGGAGATTGAAAAAGGCGAGATCGGAGAAGCTGCGCGTCTGTTCCTTCCAATCTTGGAAGTCGAGATAATTAACGCCGAGATCGCTGCCGGATTTCGTGCTGCGGGATTGCAACATGACCAACTGATCTGGCTGCGTGTAGGGCAACGGGCGGAGGAGGAACCCGTAGATCA
>JACDBM010000340.1 GCA_013694945.1 Chthoniobacterales bacterium | reverse complement strand
CGGATTTGTGGCGAGGAGCTCGTAGTTTTTTAACACGAACTCGGGATAAATTCCGTTGCTCGCAGGTTCATAAACCTTGTCGCCGCTGAAGCCGCCGTAGAGCTTGTACTCGAAATTATTGTCGCTCCCGAAGCTGTTCTGGGCGCGATCGGGCGCCAGCTTTTGCTTCTCGTTCAACATCACCAGCTGCGAACTACTCCAAGGCTGCCCTGGACGCCGCACGTAGCCCCAGAACTTGAATTCCCGCTTGAAGTAACGCCGGCCAATGTAGTAATCACCGGGCGCTTCGTTTTGAATCCGCGCCGCCGTTTCCAGTCGCGCCTGCTGAATTCCCTCCGAGACGCCCGTGCTTCCGCAGCCGGAGAAAAAGAGCGCTGCGACCGTGACGAGAAAAGAAACAAAAAGGCGAAGCGAGGGATTCATGTTGGAAACAAGGCTCCTTCTATCGCAGACCGGCGCGAGGCGCAATCGCATGCCTCAGCGGCTTCAAACTCATTTTGCGTCACCCGGCGCTTGCTTCTACCTTCCGGGCGAATGCGGAGATTGGAAGTCGAAGCGAGCGGCGTGCGTGATCGAACCGCGATCATCGCGCTCGATAGTGAGCGGACGGCGCGAATGGCTCGTTAGGCAAACGGCGGGGCTGGAGCATCGCCTCCTTTCATGACGAGAATTTTCACGGGCGTAGGTGCAGTTGTCGTCGCGCTCTTCATCTACGTTGGCGAGGTGGTGGTGCTGGCGGCCGAAACTTTCGCCTCCATCTTCAGCCAGAAAATTCGCTGGCGAATCTTCATGGACCAGATTGTGGAGATCGGGTTGCGGTCGCAATTGGTGGTCGTCATTACTGGCGCTTTCACGGGCGCGGTCTTCGCGGCCCAGACTTTCTTTCAGTTCAACAAACTGGGGATGGGTTCGG
This sequence comes from Chthoniobacterales bacterium, assembly GCA_013694945.1. Lineage (GTDB taxonomy): Bacteria > Verrucomicrobiota > Verrucomicrobiia > Chthoniobacterales > UBA10450 > JACCTI01. The sequence continues at coordinate 4,896 of JACDBM010000340.1, read as the reverse complement.
CTGTGGGCGCGGTCGTTTCGGTCGCAATTTGCCGCGAGCTGGGGCCGGTCTTAACGGCTCTGATGGTGACTGGGCGGGTTGGCGCATCGATGTCGGCGGAGATCGGAACAATGAAAGTCACAGAGCAGGTCGACGCGCTTCGCGCTCTGGCCGTGCACCCGGTTGATTACCTCGTGGTTCCACGGGCGCTCGCCATGATGCTCTCAATGCCGCTGCTGGTCGCCGAGTGTATCGGAGTCGGCATCGCCGCAGGTTACCTGGTTGCGATCGGATTGCTGGAAATCAACGGCACCTATTACATGGCGAACATGGTGCGCTGGACGCAGATGCGCGACATCGTCATGGGTTTGTCGAAGGCGTTTTGCTTTGCGCTGCTGATAGTGTTCATCAGCTGCCACAAAGGCCTCACCAGCCGGGAAGGCGCGGTCGGAGTCGGGAAGGCGACGACGGAAGCCGTTGTGGATTCCTCGCTCGCGGTACTCATCTGCAATTTCTTTCTCACCATGGCGCTGAACATTATTTTCCCAGCCGGATATCAGTAGATGGGCGAGTTGAGAGTCAAGGGTTACGTGTTGAGGGTCGGACCGACGCAATGATCGAAGCACCGCCATCTCCGATTTCGCCTCCCAACTCTCAGCTCTCAAGTCTCAACTCGTCTGCGATGCTCGCGGTGCGCGGCCTGACGAAGAGCATCGGCACCCAGGAGATCCTGCGCGGTGTTGATCTCGATGTTCCGAAGGGCGAGACGCTGGTGATTATCGGTCGTAGCGGTGGCGGCAAGAGTGTGCTCCTGAAGCATCTCGTGGGATTAATGCAGCCGGATGCGGGCGAGATCTGGATTGAAGGCCAGAACATCATCGGTTTGAGCGAACGCAAGCTGGCGGCGATCCGGCGCAAGGTCGGGATTTTGTTCCAAGGCGGCGCGCTTTTTGACTCCATGACGGTGGAAGAGAATATCGCCTTTCCGCTTCGCGAAGCTGGCGAGCGCGATAGCAAGGTGATCCGCGAACAGGTGAACGAGATGCTGGAAGTGATCGAGCTCGAGGGTCAGCAGAAAAAGATGCCGGTGAACCTCAGCGGCGGGATGAAGAAGCGCGTCGGGCTGGCGCGCTCCATCATTCGCCGGCCATCCTGTATTTTATATGATGAGCCGACCGCTGGCCTGGACCCAGTTGTCTCTGACAGCATCAATCGTCTCATCCGCCGGCTGCAGGAGCGGTATCACGTCACCAGCGTTGTCGTGACGCACGATATGAAGAGCGCCTTTCATATCGCCGATCACATTGCGTACCTCCACGAAGGCCGCGTTTACTTTCATGGAACCTCCGCCGAGTTGGAACGCTCGGGCGATACACTGATCCAGGATTTCCTCCTCGGTCGATCTGAGGGGCTGCCGTAAGTGACCTTTCGCCCGAGAGAGATGCGGGTAAATTTCGCCTCCGCTCTCCGAATCAATCCGCAGGGCGCAGTGAAATGAACGAGCGCAGCAAAGGTCTTGAATTTCGCGTAGGCGCCTTTGTGATCGTTGGCCTCGGCGTGCTGGCGGCGCTAGTCGTGCAGTTTGGCCGCGTGGGCGAAGGATTCAAAACGTACTACACAGTCACGGTGCAATTCCCGAACGCGAGCGGTCTGCTGAAGGGTTCGGATGTGTTGCTGGCGGGAGCGAAGGTGGGTCGCGTGTCAGGTGGGCCGCGCCTGGTCTCCGGCCGCGACGGCGTCTCGGTGCCACTGCGAATCTTCGATTACGTGAAAATCCCGGCAGAGAGCAAGTTCACTGTCGGCAGCTCCGGGCTGCTCGGCGATCGGTTCGTCGATGTCCAACCGCCGCCGGGAGATCCGACAAATTTTCTGCACAAGGGCGCCGAGATTGCAGGCACACGCGAGACGGGCATGGACGATTTGACGCGTGAAGGCGGTTTTCTCGTGCAGGATCTCCGGGGTGCCGTGCAGAACATCAACGGCACCTTCAGCCGTTTGAACGAAGGCGCGCTCTCCGCCGCAAACATGGAGAGTCTCTCGTCAACGCTCGAGCGGCTGAATCAAACCAGTGGTACGCTGGCAGAGTCCTCGAAGAAATTCGATAGCATCATCGAGAAGGCCGATGGGACGATGGCGTCCTCCAGGAAAGCAGCAGACGACGTGCAGCTGGCAGTGGCGGACGCGCGAAAAACATTGCAAGCTGCCACGGATTTGATTCAGAACGCGAGGAAGGGTAATGGGCTCCTGCCGACATTGCTCAGCAATCCCGACCTGGCGAAAGATTTGCAGGCGTTGATCAGCAACCTGCGCAACCATGGCGTTCTTTTCTATCGTGACAGCGTGGGCAGGGCGGAACGGGCCGCGCAGACGCGGGAACCGGAAGCGCCGCCGCCCCGCCGGAGAGGAGGACGTTAGATGACGCCGCTTCTCACGGTCAATCTGCTGCGCGTTTTGTTCGTGACGTTCTGCGCCACCGTCGGCGGCTTGGCCGGTCTCGAGCTGCTGCAGAATGCTGTGCCCGGCGTGCTCGCGGGGATCATCTTCGGATTGATCGTGGTCCTGGTCGATCGGCTGCTCAAAGGCTTTTCGCTGCGCGCTTTTTCCTCCGCCACGTTCGGTCTCCTGCTCGGCATGGTCTTCTCGAACCTGCTCATGGCCTCGGATGTCCTCCGTTACCAGCCTGAGACAACGCAATGGGCGGCACGCCTCATCGTTTACTGCACCTTCGCCTACCTGGGCATGATGCTGGCCATGCGCAGCAATCGCGACGAGTTCTCGCTCATCATTCCGTATGTGCGCTTCACGCGCGAGACGACACAACATGAGCCGCTCGTCGTCGATACCAACGTCATTATTGACGGCCGGATCGCGGATCTTTGCGCAACCGGATTTCTCAGCCGCGCGCTGATTGTGCCGCGATTTGTCCTCGCAGAATTACAGACGCTCGCGGACTCGCGGGATTCGATGAAACGCGAACGCGGCCGGAGAGGCCTCGAGGTCCTGAATCAACTCCAGCAATCGCGGGAGATTGAGCTGACGATTAACGACACGACCGGCGACGCCGAGCTGGATACGGACGCCCGCCTTGTGCGCACCGCGAAGCTGTTCCAAGCGCGGTTGCTCACGAATGACGATGCGCTCGGTCAGATCGCGCGCTTGCAACGAGTGCCGGCGTTGAATCTCAACGATCTCGCCCGCGCGCTACGCCCGACCGTGGTGGCCGGTGACGAGCTGGAATTGAGCTTGATCAAGGAAGGCCGTGAGCCGCATCAGGCGGTCGGATATCTGCCGGATGGCACCATGATCGTCGTGAACCAGGCGCGCATGTTGCTGGGCAGAACAGCCACCGTGGTTGTCTCGAGCGCGCTGCAAACGGCCGCGGGACGCCTTATTTTCGCGGAGTTGAGAACGAAGGCGGAACCGCGACTGCCCGCTCCCGCCAGGGCTGTCTCCTGATTCAAGGGGGCGCCGCATTTGCGCGATACCTTTCGGAAAAATATCTCGATCCGCGAACGACCATTCACTTGGAGATACCGGTCGCGCTTCGCACCCGCCGCATGATCTCGTCGGCCACTGAGTTCGCGCGCTCCGCTCCCCGTTTTAAAACATCCTCAACAAAGTCCGGATGCGCGACGATTTCGGCGCGGCGTTTCCGCATCGGGGCGAAATAATCCCAAAGCTTTCCAAAGAGCTGTTTCTTGAACTCACCGTAACCGGTTCCGCCCTTTTCGAATGCCGCTCGCATTTCCGCGCTCTCCGCTTCCGTGGCGAAAAGGGAATAGAGCGGGAAGATCGCAGAGCCATTCGGATCCTTCGGCGCTTCCAGCGGCGTTGAGTCTGTCACGATGCTCATGATGCGCTTCCGCGTTTCTTTTTCTTCGCCAAAGATGTCGATCGTGTTGCCGTAGCTCTTGCTCATCTTCTGGCCGTCGAGTCCCGGCACCGTCTCGCTTGAGGATTGAATGCGCGGCTCGGGCAGCTTGAAGATCGGCCCAAAGGTCTCATTCACCTTGAGCGCAATGTCTCGCGTCACTTCGATGTGCTGCTTCTGATCTTTCCCCACCGGGACCACGTCGCTGTCGTAGATCAAAATATCCGCGGCCATCAGCACTGGATAAGTAAACAATCCGGCGGAGGCAGACATTCCGCGCGCAGTTTTGTCCTTGTAGGAATGGCAGCGCTCGAGCAAGCCCATCGGTGTAACCGTCGATAGAATCCAGGCCAGCTCCGTCACCTGGGGGACATCGGATTGGCAGAAGAGTGCGGCGCGTTCGGGATCAAGTCCGCACGCCAGAAAATCGAGCGCGATGCGGCGGCTGTTTTCCCGCAGCGCGTTAGGATCATGCAAACTGGTGAGCGCATGATAATCCGCGATAAAGTAAAACGCTTCGCCCTCGGCTTGCAGCGCGATCGCGGGCCGCATCATGCCGAAGTAATTTCCGATGTGCAGGACGCCGCTCGGTTGGATGCCGGATAAGATGCGCATTTCCGTCTGAGATTGAAGTTCGCCGCTTCTCTCGCAAAAAATACCGCTTCCGCAATCTCGTTCGGGAAAATCTTCAGAACTACACGCCCCGAGTGCCTGCACGTTTGCCGTGACGCATAGTGTTCGCTCTAGACGCGGGAGGAGCGCCTGAGTCGAACGGGCAAAACTTCTGGCAAAGAACTCGGGCAACCGCTAAATAAGCGCCCACATGTCAGCCTCTCCTCAACTGACCTCAGTCGTGACTGGCGGAGCGGGCTTCCTCGGTTCACATCTGACTGACCGTCTGCTCGCCGAAGGCCACAAGGTGATCGCGGTCGATAATCTGATCACCGGGAATCTGGCAAACATCGAGCATCTCGCCGGCAATCAGAACTACCGTTTTGTCCGGCATGATGTCTCCGATTTCATTTTCCTGCCCGAACAGAAGCTCG
>JACDBM010000336.1 GCA_013694945.1 Chthoniobacterales bacterium | reverse complement strand
ACGTCGACATTATTCGGGCTGAGACACAGAAGCACGAGGCCCTTTCCCGCGGCCTCAGCGAACTACGGTTGCGCCAATTTCGAAGCACGCAAAGGGCTGGCATGCCGCTGGAGGAGGCCAATGCTTCGCTTGCGGCCTTCGACGAGTTTGCGACCGCCTTCAGCGACAGCGCGGGAGACCTGAATGGTCTTCTTTCTGATCTATCGGAGCAGGCAACCGCGTTTCGAGATCAACTTTTCGAGCGCGCGGAGCTTTCGGCACAGAGGAGAGCTTCGGACGCGGCCCAGCTCGCCGCTGTGCCGGAGGTCGATCGAGCGGCCGGTATCGCGAGCCTCACCGCCAGCACACCCGTTTTCGAAGCCGCAGCTGCGACGATGACGACAATCGTCAGCCAGCTCTTGAACGCCGCGCCGGCGTTTTCCGATGAGAGCCTTCAGCAGGCTTTCGCGAAATGGCAAGCGCGCACCCGATCATACCTCGCGGAGTTTCCGGCTGCGGCCGAACAGCTCCGGACGTGGTCGCCGGACGTGCCGGTACCGTGGTATCGCTCGATCAGCGCCTTCCTTTTTGGTCATGATTGGATCACCGCCAGTTTCTGGCAGGATTGGTATGGCATCCGGCCGCTCCTCGTTGGCTCGATCATGGTGTCGCTGGTCGCGCTGCTGCTGGCTGTCCCGCTTGGGGTGGCGTCGGCGATCTACGTGAGCGAAATCGCGACGCGCGCGGAGAAAAGATTAATCAAGCCTTACATTGAATTCATCTCCGCGATTCCCTCGGTGGTGCTCGGATTTTTCGGGATCGCCGTTGTGGGGCAGGCGGTACGCGCGTTGTCTGAACTGCCGATGTTCAGTTGGGTGCCGTTTTTTCCTTTGAGCGAGCGGCTCAACGTATTTACCGCTGGATGTCTCCTGGCCTTGATGGCGGTACCGACGATTTTCACCCTGGCGGAAGATGCGCTCCGGAACGTGCCGCGAGGTTTCAAAGAAGCTTCCTACGCGCTGGGCGCCAACCGCCTCCAAACCATCGCGCGCGTGCTCGTGCCGGCTTCATTGTCCGGCATCGTGTCCGCCATTCTTTTGGGGCTCGGAAGGGTGATCGGCGAGACGATGGTGGTCCTGCTCTGCGCGGGTAATCGCATCGAGATTCCCGATTTCACTCAAGGGATCGGCGCGTTCTTTCAACCGGTGCACACGATGACCGGGATCATCGCGCAGGAAATGGGAGAAGTGGTGCGCGGCAGCATTCATTATCGAGCGCTGTTTATGGTCGGGCTGGTACTTTTCACGATCACGCTCGGGATCAATTACCTCGCCCAGAAGCTGGTCATGCGTTACCGGATGAGCATCGGTTAGGCAATCACGATAACGCTCATGCCAAACGCGACAATGACGTCGGGAACCCTTACTGAGCACACCGGTTTTCGCGACGGCCACCCTGATTCCTTTCGGGTCCGGCAAGGATCAAAGTCCCGGCGCGGGCGCATCATCGAACGCGTGCTCTTTTGGATCTTCCGGCTCGCGACCTATTTCGTGCTCGCCTGCGCGACCTACATCTTTCTCGACATCGGCATCAAAGGCAGCCGCACTGTTTTCACCAGCAGCCCGCCGTTCATCAATGTTCCGTTTCTGACCGAGCCGCCGCAGACGCTCTATGTCTTCGACTACGAGGGGGAAAAGCTCACGTTAAGCGATCGGCAGTTCCGCGCGTGGCAGGAGGCCCATCCTCAAGCTGCCGTGCAGCCGATGACGGTCGCGTATTCCGCCGGCGGTATCTGGCCCTGTATCGTGGGCACGGCATTGCTGGTCATCGGATCGATGGTGCTGGCGCTGGGGATCGGAATTAGCAGCGCAATTTATCTGAGCGAATACAGCCGCAATGGCCGCCTGATTCGTCTCGTCCGGATCGCGATTCTCAATCTCGCGGGCGTGCCCTCGATCGTTTTCGGGCTCTTCGGCTTTGGTCTCTTCGTGATCTTCTTCGGCTGGAACGTCTCGCTCCTCGCTGGCTGGTTTACGCTCGGTCTGATGATCCTGCCGGCCATTATCACGGCCAGCGAAGAATCGTTGCGCGCGGTGCCGCAAGGGTTGCGCGAGGGCTCGCTCGCGCTTGGGGCGACGAAGTGGCAGACCATTCGCAAGAATGTCCTGCCGTATGCGCTTCCCGGAATCCTGACTTCCTCGATTCTCGGCATTGCGCGCGTCGCCGGCGAGACCGCACCGATCATGTTCACGGCCGCCTACGCCATGCGCGATGAGATGCCATGGCAGGTCAGCCGCGCGGCCGATTTCGTCTTCCAAGGCGTGATGGCGTTGCCGTACCACATCTACGTCGTTAGCTCGAAGATTCCGCAGAACGAGTACACGGAGCGCGTGCAATACGGCGCCGCTTTTGTCTTTCTCGCCTTGGTCATGCTGATCGCGCTGACCTCAATTCTACTGAGAGAACGAACCAGGAGTCGCTTATCATGGTAAGCCTAATCGAGATGCCGCAAACCATTCCAACGCCAGTCACCCGGGACGCGCCCGCGCCGCAACCGGCCGCGGCTGAGAACATGATCGAGATTCAGGATCTCGACTTCGCTTATGGAACGAACCACGTCCTGCATGAGATCAGCCTTTCCGTTCCGAGCCGCGCCGTCACTGCGTTCATCGGCCCCTCGGGTTGCGGGAAAACGACGCTGCTTCGTTGCCTGAACCGGATGAACGATCTGGTCGATAGTGCGCAGATCGTCCGCGGTTCGATTCGGGTGCAAGGTGTGGACATCAATGCGCCCGGCCTCGATGTCGTCGATCTTCGCCGGCGCGTCGGGATGGTGTTCCAGAAGTCGAATCCGTTTCCGAAATCGATCTACGACAACATTGCTTACGGCCTCCGCATCGCGGGCATCACCAAGCGAGCGCTCATCGATGAGGCGGTCGAAAAAAGCCTCCGTTCCGCCGCCCTCTGGGACGAGGTAAAGGACCGCCTGAACGTCAGCGGCTATGGCCTCTCCGGCGGTCAGCAGCAGCGCCTCTGCATCGCGCGTGCGCTGGCCGTCGAACCCGAGATTGTCCTCATGGACGAACCTTGCTCCGCGCTCGACCCAATCGCGACGGCCAAAGTGGAGGAGCTGATTCGCCAGCTGAAAACGCGCTATACCATCGTGATCGTCACCCACAACATGCAGCAGGCGGGGCGTGTCTCCGACCACACCGCCTTTTTCTATCTGGGACGGCTGATTGAGTTCGCCGAGACACGAAAGATTTTTTCCAACCCCGCGCAGAAACAAACCGAAGACTACATCACGGGACGCTTTGGTTGATCCTGAGAGAAACATGATCGCGCACAACCACATCCTTGGAACTTTCGACGAAGCGCTCGCTTCCTTGCGCAATAACGTGCTCATGATGTCCAGCCTGACGGAGCGCAGTCTCGATCGAGCGCTGGCGGGCTTGCTGCAGCGCGACGACGAGCTTTGCGTCACCGCGATCGCGGACGACGAGGAGATCGATCAACTGGAGAAGCAGGTCGACAATGATGGGGTCGATCTGCTCCTGCGTTTTCAGCCGGTCGCGTCCGATCTCCGTCGCGTCGTTTCCGCCATGAAGCTGAGTTCCAACCTAGAACGGATGGCCGATCAGGCGGTGAACATCGCACGCAAGGCGCGCAAGTTGAGTCGCCACCCTGTATTGCGTGAGATCGATCTCATCGAGCCGATGCAGGGGCACGCCATGGCGATGTTCAGAGACAGCATGGAGGCTTACATCCGCGAGGACGTGCAACTCGCGCTCGCGCTCAAGCCTCGCGACAAGGTGCTCGACGAGATGA
>JACDBM010000244.1 GCA_013694945.1 Chthoniobacterales bacterium | reverse complement strand
AGCACCGTGCTGGGCGATTCCCTCGCGCGCGTCGCGGAGTTCCTGGGCCACGATGTGATTCGCGACAATCACATTGGCGATTGGGGCACGCAGTTCGGAATGGTGATCTGGGGCTGGAAGAACCTGCTCAAGCACGAACGCCTAACGAGTGACCCGATCGCGGAATTGGTCCGCATTTACAAGGAAACCAACGCGCGCAGCACCGCGGATTCATCGGTGCGCGAGGCGTGCCGCGACGAATTGGTGAAGTTGCAGTCAGGCGACCCGGAAAACTTCGCCATCTGGCAGGAATGCGTCGCGCTTTCGCAGGGCGAGTTCGAGCGCGCCTACCAAGTGCTCGGAATACGCTACGACATCCAGCGCGGGGAAAGCTTCTACAACGACCGGCTCGCCGCGATCGTGGAACGACTCTGCGCCTCCGGCCTGGCCGAAGAAAGCGAAGGCGCGATCTGCGTTTTCTTCCGCGACATCCCCGATCTCGCGGATAAGCCGTGCATCATCCGCAAACGCGATGGCGGCTATAATTATGCCACCACCGACGTGGCGACGGTTGACTACCGCATCAACGACCTGAAACGCGACACGATCTGGATCGTGACCGGCGCGCCGCAGCAATTGCATTTCCGGCAAATTTTCGAGATCGCGCGGCGGGAAGGTTACACGGCGGATTTCCGTCACATCACGCACGGCAGTATTCTCGGTGAAGACAGAAAGTTGATGAAAACGCGCTCAGGCGAGAACGTGGCGCTCAAGGATGTGCTCGATGAAGCGAACGTCCGCGCGCGCAAGATCATCGAGGAGAAGAGTCCCGAAATGGAGGAAGCGCAGAAGGCGGAGGTGGCGCGCGTGATCGGAATCGGGGCGGTAAAGTACGCCGATCTCTCGCAATACCGGATGACCGATTACATTTTTTCCTGGGACCGGATGCTGTCATTCCAAGGCAACACCGCGCCCTATCTGCAAAACGCTTACGTGCGAATCCAATCGATCTTCCGCAAAGGAGGCGGTCAAGACCGTGACAGCGCACGCATCACTCTGCTCGATCCCGCGGAAAAGGTGCTCGCGAAACGCCTCTGTCAGTTCGCGGAAATTGTGCCCACCGTCCTGAACGATTTTCGCCCGAATGTGCTGTCGAACTATCTCTTCGAGCTGGCGAATAGCTTCCACGCCTTTTACGAAGCGTGTCCGGTTTTAAAATCGGAAGAGCCGGCCCGCAGCTCGCGCCTGGCTTTGTGCGAATTGACTGCGCAAGTGCTGCGCCGCGGACTTTATTTGCTCGGGATCGAGGTCCCGGAGAAGATGTGAGAGGGAGCCTATGTCCGCCAGCGTTGCGGTCGCGCTTCAGGAGACCAGGCGAAGCCGCTAGAGCGTCCGCTCGATCCGCTCCAGGTCCGGAACTATTTTGGGCAAGTCAATCGTCACCACATTCCAGATCGTATCCCACTCCACATCACCGTAGCCGTGAATACAGACATCGCGCAGCCCTGCGAACTTTCGCCACGGCAACTCCGGGAATCGCTCGCGGAACTCCGGCGAGAGTCGCTTGCTGGCCTCTCCCATCACGATGAGTGGATGCATGACCGCTGATTGGAAATAAAGATCGGTTTCTAACTCAGTGCGGTCGCGCCCGGCGCTGAATTGTAGGGCCCGCCGGGCAAATTCAAGCACGTCAGCCAGCCACTCGCGGTCACGATTCATAGACCGTCTCTGTCCGGGCGAGGATGGCCTTCTTCCGGAATTCATTCGGGCTCTGCTCGACCGCCTTCCGCGTCAGCAAATCGACGTTCCGGCCGAAAATGTCGGCGAGCTCGTCTGGTATGCTCGAGAAAAAGTCGAGGCCGTGCCGAATCCCGGGCGCAAATGTCACCAGGACATCCACGTCGCTCTTGGCCGGATCGAAGTCCTCCCGCAGAACCGACCCAAACAACTCTAGTCGTGTGATGCCCCACTTCCGGCAAAACGCCTCCAGTTTTGAGCGGGAGATGGGCATGCGCCCGCGAAGTTCTGCGATCATCGGCAGTTCACCTCGATCTTGAGTGACTTATTTGCGAGCATTTTAATTCGTTGCTTAATCGTCCGGACCTCCTTCGACAAATTCTTTCCGTTGCTTAAAACCAGGCGTCCTTTGCAATTTGGTCCGGCATGCGGATGATGACGCCCTCTCGCGTGAATTCTTTCGAGCCGCGTATTCCATCCTCGACCTATCGGTTGCAGTTTAATCGCACCTTCACCTTCTCCCAGGCACGCGAGCTCGTTGCATATCTGCACGCACTCGGGATCAGTGATTGTTACGCGTCGCCGTATTTTCAGGCGCGGGCGGAAAGTCTGCACGGCTACGACATCACCGATCATAACAAGCTGAACAGGGCGATCGGCACGCGGGAGGAATACGACGGGTTTGTGGCCGAGCTGCACCATCACGGCATGGGGCAAGTGCTCGATTTTGTGCCGAATCACATGGGCATTGCCGAACCGCTCAATCAGTGGTGGATGGACGTGCTGGAGAACGGGCCGAGTTCCATATACGCGCCTTATTTCGATATCGAGTGGCACCCGCTGA
>JACDBM010000222.1 GCA_013694945.1 Chthoniobacterales bacterium | reverse complement strand
TGAGCGAGAACATCATCGGGTTTCAGCCTGGCGACACCGTCAGCCTCCGAGATTTACTCTATGCAGCGCTGGTTCAATCCGACAACATCGCCGCATACGCGCTGGCGAATCATGTCGGTCAGGCGGTGCAAGGCATTGTCCCGGCGGCGGGAAATAGCGGCGCGGTGGCGACATTCGTTGGCCAGATGAATGCACTTGCGAAGACGCTCGGGATGGAGCGCACGCGCTTCGTCAATCCGCATGGAAGCGACACGAACGTGAAGCCAATCCCGTATTCGACCGCGATGGACATGGCGCGCCTGACCCGCTACGCGATGAACAAGGCGGGCTTCCGCTTTTATGTCTCGCAGAAAGAGCGGCAGATTTCGTGGAACCGCGGCGGTGCCCGAAAGGATTATATCCTGCGGAACACGAATGAGCTTCTAGGGGTAGATGGGGTTGAAGGCGTGAAGACCGGCCGCACGGCGCGAGCCGGTGATTGCCTCATCCTCTCAGCTCAGCGCCAGGCGGAAATCATCAAGCAAAGTGAGACCAACACGAGCGTCATTCCGCGGCATCTGATCATCGTCCTGCTCGGGAGTCCGAATCGCTTCGAGGAAGGCCGGCAAATGTTGAACGCCGGCTGGCAACTGCACGACCAGTGGGCCGCGGGCGGGCGGATGGTGGACCCGAAGAGGGCCCTTTGATTCGTTAGGGCCCGAACTGATGAAGCCGCGCGTCGGTGTTCTCACGAGCGGCGGTGATTGCCCCGGTTTAAACGCGGTCCTGCGTGGGGTGGCGCTCGCGGCGGAAAAGTTAAACCTGGAAGTGCTCGGTTTCCTCGACGGATTCGAAGGGCTTTTGCCTCCCGGTAACTTCATCCTGCTCGATCGTCGCAGCACCAGCGGAATCATGCCGCGCGGCGGCACCATGATCGGCACCACGAACCGCGGTCACTTCGTCGGGAAGATCGGGGCGGGGGACAAGGCGATCGTCGCGGCGGAGGTGATCGCGGATGCGAAGCGCATTTTGCGGGAACAACGCGTCGAGGCTTTGATCATCGTCGGCGGCGATGGCTCGATGACGACCGCACTGCAATTGCAGGAAAGCGGCATCAACTGCATCGGCGTGCCGAAGACAATTGACAACGATCTGGAAGCGACGGCGATGACGTTCGGATTTGATTCCGCAGTCGCAACGGTGACGGACGCGCTCGACCGCCTGCACACGACCGCAACCAGTCATAAACGAGTCATGATTCTGGAGGTGATGGGACGCCACGCGGGGTGGATCGCTTTGCACGGCGGCCTCGCCGGGGGTGCGCACATCATCCTGATTCCCGAAATACCGTTCGACTACGACAAGATCGGCGAAGCGCTGAGAAGGCGCGACGCTCGAGGCAGCATCTACTCGTTAGTCGTGGTGGCAGAAGGATCAAGGCCCTCGGATGGCTCGGCGGTAATGCGTCCGGTGGAGACAGGAGAATTCCGCTTTGGCGGCATCGGCAACATCGTCGCGGCGGAGATTGCGGCGCGAACCGGAAAGGAAACGCGCTGCACTGTCCTGGGGCATCTGCAGCGTGGCGGCGCGCCGACCACACTGGATCGCATTCTCGGAACGCGTTTCGGCGTTCAAGCGGTAAAGATGATCCATAAACGGCAATTCGGCTCAATGGTCAGCTACCAGAACTACCAGGTGCGGCACGTGCCGATCGCGGATGCAATCAACCGGTTGCGTCTCGTCCCGGTGGACGGTGAAATGGTCCAGACCGCGCGCGACGTGGAGATTTCCTTCGGTGATTGATTGTAGCCGGGGCGTGGACCTCGGCCGCGGTGCGCGTCGCTTTTCCCCAGGCCGGGATCACCGCTCCCCGCTACAACAAAAAGCAGGTGGCGCGTTCTGCGTCGCATCGTAATTTTCCGCCTCGTTCCTATGATCAATGTCCTCCGCAAGAACCAGAAGGCACTTTGGATTGTGATCGCGCTGCTTTGCATTCCCTTCGTCTTTTACTTCAGCAACTCCGACATCGGCGGCGCAATCCGCCAGCGCGAGTTCGGGCGCATCTACGGTCGACAGATTTCCTTGATTGAGTTCCAGCGGAACGCGCGTCTCTTCAATCTCGCCCGCGATCTTGGGATGTACACGTTGCTGCAGGACATGGTTGCCGGCGCGAACTCGCAGGACGAAGCCTACTCGGACTTCACTTGGAACCGGCTCATCCTCCGGCACGAAGCTGAGCGGCTCGGGATCAAACCGGCAGAGGAGGACATCGCAAAAGTCGTCAAGGGCCTGCGTCCGTTTCAAGGCCAGGCTGGCTTCGACATTGCAAAGTACAACGAGTTCTCGCAGACGGTTCTGCCAGCGATGGGCTTTACGGAGGCGCAGATCGAAGAACTGGCGGGCGATCAACTCGCGCTTGCGCGCCTCAAGGAATTGGTCGGCACAGGCGTGCAGATCCCGGAGGCGGAAAGCAAAGAAAATTATGAGCGGGCCTACGGGAAGCTCGGTGTCACGGTTGTCCGTCTCCGCACCGAGGATCTTGCGAAGGACATCAACATCACGGACGAAGACATCGCGAAGTATTACGAAACGCATAAGGCTGAGTTGAACACGGAAGAGAAGCGAAAGGTTAGTTTCGTTACGTTCGGTCTCTCCGAAGAACAGAAGAAGCTCGCGGGGAAGGAACGTGTCGAGGTGCTGCAAAAACTGGCCGACCGCGCAAACGATTTCAGCCAGGCGCTGCTCGATCCGGGTGCGGATTTTGGTCAAGTCGCGACCAAATTCGAGCTGCCGATTCAACCTACTGGTGAGTTCACGAAGACGACGCCTGATCCGTTGCTGAACGCCAATCCCCAGCTCACCACCGGCGCTTTCCAACTCACATCGCAGGAGCCGAACAGCGACCCTTTGCAAGTCACGGATTCTTTCTACGTGCTTCATCTGGAAGGAGTCGAGCCGGCGA
>JACDBM010000210.1 GCA_013694945.1 Chthoniobacterales bacterium | reverse complement strand
TTTCAAAGTCATTGTTGGAGATGAACGCGAACGCCCGGAAGCGATAGCTGTCCACGTCCTCCTCTGCGATCGAAAGCGCCTTGTTCAGGTCCTCGATTGCGCCATTGAAGTCCTTCTGCGTGACCTTCAATTTGCCCCGCTCGCTATAGCCGTCTGCGTTCTCGGGCTCTAGCTCGATCACTTTGCTGAAATCTTTCTCCGCCTCATTCAATTTGCCGCCCGCCTTCAATGCTTTGCCGCGATTGAGGTAATGCTTCGTGTCCTGCGGATCGGCCTTAATCGCGAGGCCGAATTCCTCCGCTGCTTGTTCATATTTTTTCTGCTTCGCAAACTCTACGCCCTTGCGCGTGTGCTCACCGGAGTCATCCTGCGCGTAAGTAATTGAGGTCGCGGCAGAGAGTGCTAGGGAACCCAGACCAACCAGAAAAGCTTTGGTGTATTTCATCATCTTCTCTACGCTTCTATTCAACCCGTTCCCAGGAACGGATTTCTAATCAGCTCTCCGCGTCATCGACGCTTTGGCAATGAGCACAATGACGATGAACAATGCGACGAGCACTCCGATAGCGATGAAAATGTTCTTCCTCGTGACTAGTGTCGGTTTGGGTGTTGGCGCAACCGTCACTGGCGCCGCCGGCGCGGCGGTCGCGGCTGGCGGAGGCGCCAGTTTTGCCTGCACGTAGCGGAGACGATCCTGCGCTGCGAAATCATCCGGCCGGAGTTGCACTGCCTTCTGCAAATCCGGGAGAGCCTCTGGGAGCCGGTTGAGTGCGACATAGGCGTCGGCCCGGCGGTTGAGCCCAAGCGAGCTGTCGGGATTCTGTTCCAATGCTGTGTTGTAATCGGCCAATGCTTCTTCGTACTTTTTCTGTCGATAAAACGCCAAGCCGCGGCGTTCCAGGGTTTGGGGGTCGTTCGCCTTTAACTCGAGCGCCTTGTTTAGATCAGCCATCGCGGCATCCAGCTGCCCGAGTTCATTAAGGGCCGCTCCACGCGCCGAGTAGCCGCTGTAGTCTTTTGGAGCGAGTTCGATTGCCTTCGTGAAATCGTTCGCCGCGTCTTGGAACTTCTTCAATGTGAGCAAGACCCCGCCGCGATCCCGATAGAGTCGCGCGTCCTTCGGGCTGGCGTTGATTGCCTCGGTGAACTCCACGACCGCCGCGTCATAGGCACCTTGTTGCGCGAGCTGGACACCTTTATTCGCGCGCGCCTCCGCCGCACCGCCTGCCTTTTTTCCCTGCGCTGCCCCTGTGCCGCTCAGCCCCAGCGAGAGAGCAGCCACCGTTACGATTAATTTTCGGGTCTTTGACATATGTACAGTTTCCTCCTGTCCTTCGTTTCTGCGCGAGGAATCGATTGCAGGCCAGAAAATTAAACTGCTCTATGAACGCTATGCCCACTGCGCCGTCTGCCTCGCAAGCTGATCCTGTCCAGCAGAGACGCCAGGAATTCTCGAAAGGCTATGCCGCGATCTTCGGGACGGTCCTCATCTGGTCTACCCCGTCGCTCTTCATGTTTTACCTGAATCGATTCTATGATCCGTACGCGCAGAACTTTTACCGCTACTCCATCGCCTGCCTCGCCGTCCTGCCGTTCGCATTCTACCCGTTCGAACGCAAGGCCGCTCGGCTCGATCTCTCTCTCCTTCTCGCCTGCTTCCTCGTCGCCCTTCCAAACGTCGTTCACCAGATCACGCAGGTGATGGCGTTGTTCTACATGGGGCCGGGTGTTTACGCGATCTTTATGCGGTCGACCGTAATCATGACGGCTGTCGGCGCCCTTGTCTTCTTCCCGGAAGAACGCTGGGTAATCAGGCAGTGGCAATTTCAACTCGGCACCGTGCTGGGAATGCTGGGCGCAGTCGGCGTGTTGTGGTTTCAACCCGGCTGGGAAGCTGGCCACGTTCCGCTGTACGGTGTTGCTATCGCCTTTGTCTCGGCATTGTGCTGGGCGCTTTACGGCGTCCTTGTGAAACGTCCCTCCGCCGCGCTCGGCTCCGTGCGCAGCTTTGGTGTAATCAGCTTTCTCACGTCGATGCTGCTCCTGCCGCTCACTCTCGTGTTTGGGAAAATCGCGACTCCGTTTCAGGTCAGCTCGCACGTCAATCTCATCCTCGTCGTCTCCGCGGTCACCTGCATCAGCGTGGCCCACGTTCTCTATTATGTAGCGATCCGCGAACTCGGCGTCGCGCTTTCGCAAACCCTACAGCTCCTATGCCCGTTGTTTGCGCTCGCTCTCTCGGCGTGGCTTTTCGGCGAGCGCCTTACTCTCCTTCAACTATGGAGTGCCGGCATACTCCTGCTTGGGGCTTTTCTGGCGATGCGCGTCAAACCTATCCGCATCGCTGAAGCTGCCGAATCACTTTGAGTCTCGCGCGGGGATTGAAGTCCAGCTGAATCTTCACATTCTACGCGACCAACTCACCGACGTCGCGGCAGGACAAAAGTCTGTCGGGCAATATCGGAGGCGAGCTCCGCGGCGTGATACCAGCGCTCAAGGCAGCGTTTGTCCAGGAGATCAGGATTCTCTGCAATGAACTCTTCCCAGCTTGCCTGCTCTGCGCGGGCGCGACGTTCCCCGATGAGCGCAAGGAATGCTACGGTCAGGGTCTCGTGGTAAATTTCCGGCTTCCCGGCTTTCGCAGTCAGCAACTTCAGCCCGCGGGAAAAGCGCGCGAGCGCTTCGCTAAATGGATGTTGTCCAAGCATCAGATAAGCGAGCCGCACGTGTTCTCGATGCGGAAAGGTTGCCGGCTCGAGCGCTCCGGACTCGAGCGCTGCCAATTCCTTTTCGAGCGAAAGCGGTTCAGGTTTCATGGCGGCGTTCCTCTCTTCCGTGAGGCTTGGGTTTTTAAATTGCTATCTCGAATCGGAGTTTCCAGAGTCCCGCTGCGATGGAACTGAAAGCTTACCTCGCCGCGCGGCAGAAGGAAATCGATCGCGCACTGCACCGATTCCTGCCGAAGGAGAACGCCAGGCCGGCGACGATCCATCGAGCCATGCACTACAGCCTTTTTGCGGGCGGCAAGCGGCTCCGCCCTATCATCTGCCTCGCGACCGCGGAAGCCTGCGGCGGCAGCGTGCAAGCTGCGATCTCTTTGGCGTGCGCCGTTGAATGTATCCACACTTACTCGCTCATTCACGATGATCTGCCGAGCATGGATAACGATGACTTCCGTCGCGGCCGTCCGACTTGCCACAAAGCTTTTGGTGAAGGCATCGCGGTGCTCGCGGGCGACGCACTCCTAACGATCGCATTCGAAATCGCAACTTCGGCTCCACCAGCGCCACGCTATAGCTTGCGCCATTTCATGCGCGAGATCGCCAGTGGCGCTGGAAGCCGCAGGCTGATTGCCGGCCAGGTCGCCGATTTGGAAGCCGAAGGCCAGGCAATTAGCCGCGCCGAACTCCGCTACATTCACGAAAACAAAACTGCCGCGCTGCTGACGACCTCTATCCGTCTGGGGGCAATGAGCGCGAACGCGAGCGCGCAGCGGCTGGATGCGATGACAGAATTCGGAGAGTCGCTCGGCCTCGCGTTTCAAGTCATCGACGATATCCTCGACATCACGCAGACGTCCGAGCAGCTGGGCAAGAGCGCGGGAAAGGATGCGGCGGCGAAGAAGGCGACGTATCCCGCCGTCATGGGCCTCGAGAAATCACGCGCGGAAGCGCTGCGCCTAACGAACAAGGCCCATCGCGCGCTGGAGCCGCTTGGAGCAGGCGCAGAGAAGCTGCACGCTCTCGCAGGTTATCTGCTTCAGCGGGAGTATTGAGTGAGAACGCGCGTTCGCGTGCTGTCTGTTCTCCGGAGCAATCACACCAGCGCGAGATTCGGATTGATCTCTTCAGTGACGCCGGACACAAGTCCCCGCTCGGAGCGCAAAGATGCGGTGAAAGCGATCATGGCTGCATTATCAGTGGCGAGAAACTTCGGCGCGGCGCGGAACCGCAGCCCCGCATGTTCACAGGCAGCGGAAAGCTGCGTTCCTAACTCGGTGTTGCAGCTGACACCGCCGCTCAACGTGACCAGCTCAACGTGTGACGCTTTCGCCGCAGTGATCGTCTTTCGCACCAGCACGTCGATCGCAACGCGCTGAAAGGAGGCGCACACATCCCCGATCGTGCCTTCCCGGCGGCGCTCTTCCTCGGACAATTTCGCGAGCAGATAGCGGACCGCTGTCTTGAGCCCGCTGAAGCTGAAATTGTGATCGCCTGAATCCAGCATGCTTCGCGGGAATTCAAAGCGGCGCGGATTGCCAACGCGCGCGCGCCGTTCGATCTCTGGCCCTCCCGGATACGTAAGTCCCAGCATCTTGGCAACTTTGTCGAAAGCCTCTCCGGCCGCGTCATCCAAGGTTCGGCCAAGAACTTGGTAAGCATTCACGTCCGAGACTTTCACGAGGAGTGTGTGCCCTCCACTCACAAGCAGCGAAACGTTTGACTCGATCGCACCTGCAAGTCCAAAGAACGGTGAGAGCAGATGACCTTCGAGATGATTGATCGCGAGGTACGGTTTGCGCAAGGCAATCGCCAGCCCTTTCGCGATTGAGGTGCCGATCATCAGCGAAGTGGCCAGTCCTGGTCCAAGAGTCGCGGCGAAGCAATCAACATCTGCCAGCGAAATGCCGGCCGATTTGAGCGCAGATCTCAACAAGCGCGGTGCATGCAGGAGATGGTTCCGCGAGGCAACTTCTGGCACGACACCGCCGTAGCGCTCATGCAGGGCCGTTTGCGATGCAACTTCGCTGGCGAGTAATTCGTCACCGCGCATGATCGCAACAGCTGTTTCGTCACAGGAAGTTTCCCACGCGAGGATTGTGCTCATTCCGAGCAGCACATTACAACATGTCCTCCTGCCGCGTAGACGACGAAGGACCTCCACGGTTGCCTAAACCACCGGTGCGGAATGAAGCCAAGCGTCAGTAACGTCCCAACATGTCGCCCTCCCGTAGCTCCCCGGGGAAGATCCTTCGCCGGTTCGCGCAGTTCAGAATGACAAGGTTTTTACCCTTGCGGCCAAACGTCGCGCTACTTTTTCACCGCCTCGATTTTGGGCGACATTTCCTGCGCGTAAATCATGACGCCTTTGAGCGCATCGATGGCACGCAGCATCTGCGGATCCTTGGTTTTGATGAGATCCTTCTCGTCTTCCGGCTTGAGATTATCGCTGCTTCTTGCCGTGAAGAGCGCCCGTTCCTGCTCGCTCGTCAGCGGCACGCGGATATTCGGAGCGACGCCGTTCGCGTGGATTACCTGTTTGCCCGGAGTGTAGTACTTTGCCGTGGTGAAACGCAATGCGGAGCCGTCCGGCAATTGGATTACGTTCTGCACGGAGCCTTTTCCGAAAGTCGTTTCGCCGACAATGATCGCCCGCTTCAAATCCTTGAGCGCGCCGGCCACGATTTCCGAGCCGCTCGCGCTGCCTTCATTCACAAGAACTGTCATGGGGAATTGCGGCCGCTGCTTTCCGCTGCTCGACGTCGCATATTCACTCTGCTGCGAGCCCGCGCGTCCTTGCGTCGAAACTACGGTTGTATTCGGAGGCAAAAATCGCCCGCACACATCGACCGCGCTGTTCAGGAGGCCGCCCGGATTGTTCCGCAGGTCGAGCACGAGCGCCTGCATTCCCTGCTGCCGCAACTCATCCAAAGCTTTCTCCAGTTCGTTAGCCGTCGGCTCATTAAACTGGATCAGCCGAACGTAACCAATCTTGAAAGGCCCGCCGAGCTCCGGGTCGAGCAGCCTGACTCCCTTCACGCTCTGGACTTTGATCTCGACCCGATCGAGGACGTAATCCTTAATCTCCTTCGTGGAAGGCCGCAGCATGGTTAGCGTCACCTTCTGGCCGGGCACGCCGCGCAAAACGTTCACCGCATCCTGCAGCTCCATCCTCTCGGTGGAGTTCCCGTTGATACGCAAGATTTGGTCGCCGGAAAGAATCCCCGCCTTCGCTGCCGGCGTGTCTTCCATCGGCGTGATCACTGTCAGGAGCCCGTTTTTTACCGAGACCTCAATGCCGAGGCCGTTGAAGCGACTCCGCGTGTCGTCCTGCATGTCCTTGAAATCATCAGGTTCCATGAACTGGCTGTGGGGATCGAGCGAAGCCAGCATCCCTTTCATCGCGGCGTAAATCAGGTCGTGGTAGCTGGTTTTCTTACTATCGACGTAATCCTGCCGAATGAGCTGCACCGCTTTCGCGAAGACGGAAATCTGCGCATACCCGGTATCTTCTTCCGGAGTAGCCGCGCGCACGGAGTAGAACCGGAAGCCAAGGAAAACATTCACAAACAGCAGACAAGCAAACGTGCTGAGAAGGAGGCGGCGCTTCATCGAGTGGCGGCTTTCGTTTTGATCGGGCAGCGATCATCGCTCATCGCGAAATTTTTGGCAACGCGCAAAGGTTCCGGTAAGCTCCGCCCGGCGGCCTGAGCTCCGCCTCTATGAAACGAATTCCCCTCCTCTTCTTCGTCTGCGCTGCCCTGCTCACGCACTCCTTCGCCGCCGCTGAAGCGCCGGATGCGGAGCTGGACAAAATCGCTGACGAGTTCATCAGGGGCTGGCTTGCAGCTCATCCGCTCGTGGCAACGTCCCTCGGGTTCCATGAA
This sequence comes from Chthoniobacterales bacterium, assembly GCA_013694945.1. Taxonomy (GTDB): domain Bacteria; phylum Verrucomicrobiota; class Verrucomicrobiia; order Chthoniobacterales; family UBA10450; genus JACCTI01. The sequence continues at coordinate 624 of JACDBM010000210.1, read as the reverse complement.
TACGACGGCCGGATCAGTGATTTTACCCGCCTGTCTATCGACGCTGAACTGTCCCGGCTGAAGCGTTTCGATGAGCGGCTGAAGAAGATTGATCTGGCGAAGCTCGGCGCGCGGGCCGCCGTCGATCTTCGCATTCTGCAAAGCGCCATCCGCAGAGACATTTTCGACATTCAGGAGTTTGGGACTTTCGAAAACAATCCCATGACCTACGCGCAGGCCCTGGACGTGAACGTCTACATCAAGCGGAACTTCGCCCCGCTGGAAGATCGCGTCCGCAGCATCATCGCGGTCGAAAACCAGCTGCCAAACGTCATCATCGCGGCGAAAACCAATCTCGCGCCGGTCCTGCCGCAGCCGTATGTCGAGCTCGCGATTCAGATCGCGCGCGGCGCTGCGGATTTTCTGAAGAAGGATCTCGTCGAAGCGCTGAAAGAGTTGAAGGACGAGAAACTGCTGGGCGCCTTCGCGATGTCGAACCGGAAGGCTTCGCTTGCGCTGCTCGAGTATGCGAATTGGCTCGAAAAGGAGAAGCTTCCGAAGGCAACCGCACCATGGGCTTTGGGCGAGGAGAAATATCGCCGCCTCCTTGCAGAAGGTGAACTGGTCGACATGCCCTCGGCTCAA
>JACDBM010000203.1 GCA_013694945.1 Chthoniobacterales bacterium | reverse complement strand
GTCGGCGAAGAGGCCGGTTTTAATGGTTATCTCCTGCGCACCAGCTCGAACCCGCACTTCATCGTGGCGGACGGCAAGACCGTCTCGGGTGTGAAGGTCGCAAAGGTCGGCGGGAAGTACGCTCTGGCCACGACGCAGGAGCATTGGAGCATCGAGGGCCGCGGTTTGGTGCGAGAAGCGACGCTGGATCGTTACCGCGAGGACCACGACTTTGTGAAGAAGATCGGGGGTGATGAAGAATTACCGCCGCATCTGCCCACCCTCTACAGTCATCCGCCGCTCAATGCGCCGCAGCAATGGGGCATGACGGTGGACCTGAACGTCTGCACCGGTTGCAGTGCATGCGTGATTGCCTGCCAGGCCGAAAACAACGTGCCGATCGTGGGTAAGCTTCAGGTCAGTCACGGCCGTTCCATGCATTGGCTGCGGATCGACCGTTATTACGCGAGCGACAAAGGCTTCAATCAGGATCGCGGCGAGTTTCCGGAGAATCCGGAGATCGTGCACGAACCGATGATGTGTCAGCACTGCGAGAATGCGCCGTGCGAGACGGTTTGCCCGGTCAATGCCACCGTGCACAGCGAAGACGGCCTCAACGTCATGGCCTATAACCGCTGCATCGGGACGCGGTATTGCGCCAATAACTGCCCATTCAAGGTGCGCCGTTTCAATTATTTCGATTACAACCAGCGGCCGATTGGGAAGAAGAAGATCGCAGGTGGCATAGAAATCTATCAGGAATACCTCGGGCCATTGACAAAAAAGGGCGCGCCCGACCTGGTCAAGCTACAGAAGAATCCTAACGTTACAGTCCGCATGCGCGGCGTGATGGAAAAGTGCACCTACTGTGTGCAGCGTATCGAGGAAGCGAAAATCGCCGCGCACGTGAAGGCTGGCGCTTCCGATCAAACGCGCATTCCGCGGGATTCATTTACGTCCGCCTGCGCCCAGGCCTGCCCGACCGATGCGATCGTCTTCGGAGACATCAAGGACCCCGAAAGCCGCGTCTCGAAAATCAAGGCGCAGGACCGCAATTATCGGTTGCTCGAATATCTGAACGTGAAGACGCGCACGAGTTACCTGGCCCGGATTCGCAATCCCAACATGAAAATGCCTGATGCCCATCGCGTGGGAGTCGCAAGCCCCGGGGATGCGGAAAGCGGCCACGAGACGGAAGGGCAGCACGACTTCCACGATTACGACAAAGGCGTTCTCAACCCGGGAGAGAAACCGTGAACCCATTCCTGGCTTCTAATTGCCGATCTCTGATTGATAAGCAGGGCAACGTTGCCGGGCCAAAGTCGGCGAGCAGCGAGCAGCAATCAGCAATCCACTGATGAACGGCGCGACCACGACAGCTCCGGATGTGATCGAAGGCGAAGCATCGCCTTCGGTTGAGCGCAAGCTTGCGCGGGTCCCACTCGTCCTGAATAGACGCAACTTCAGCTGGATCACGGAAAGAATCTCCGGTGTGATTGAAGGCCCGGCGCCACGCTGGTGGTGGGTCGCCTTCGCAGTCAGCTCACTGGTGGCCGGAATCGGTCTTTTTTGTCTCGCCTACCAGATCTCCACCGGTGTGGGTACCTGGGGTCTAAATCACCCTGTCGGCTGGGCGTGGGACATCACAAACTTCGTCTTCTGGATCGGGATCGGACACGCGGGCACGCTGATCTCGGCTATTTTGTTTTTGCTCCGGCAAAAGTGGCGCACGTCGATCAACCGAGCCGCCGAGGCGATGACGCTCTTTGCGGTCATCTGCGCCGCCATTTTCCCCGGGGTCCACGTCGGTCGCGTCTGGATGGCGTGGTTCATGGCGCCTTTGCCCAACAATTACGGCATCTGGCCGAACTTTCGCAGCCCGTTGCTCTGGGACGTGTTCGCGGTCTCCACCTACTTCTCGGTCTCGGTGCTCTTCTGGTACACGGGATTGATTCCCGACCTGGCGACGCTGCGCGATCGCGCCACTTCGAAAATCAAGAAGCTGCTCTATGGAATCTTCGCGGTCGGCTGGCGCGGCTCGAACCGCAACTGGCGCCACTACGAGATGGCCTACCTGCTTCTGGCCGGCCTTTCCACGCCGCTCGTCTTGTCCGTGCACAGCGTCGTCTCATTCGATTTCGCGACATCCGTAATCCCGACGTGGCACACGACGATCTTTCCGCCCTACTTTGTCGCGGGCGCCATCTTTGGCGGCTTCGCAATGGTGCTGACCCTGCTCCTGCCCGCGCGCGCCATTTACAAGCTGCACGACATCATCACGCCACAGCATGTCGACAAAATGGCGAAGATCATTTTGCTGACCGGTTCAATTGTTAGCTACGCCTACGCGATGGAGTTCTTCGTTGCCTGGTACAGCGGCAACCAATACGAGAAATACGCCTTCTATAACCGCATTCTTGGTCCCTACTGGTGGTACTGGTGGGTCGGCATGCTCTTCTGTAACTTTCTCACGCCCCAGCTCTTCTGGTTCAAGCGCTTTCGCTTCAATGTCTACGTCGTCTATTTCGTCTGCATGTGCGTAAACGCCGGGATGTGGTTCGAGCGTTTCATCATCATCGTCGGCGGATTACATCGCGATTTCCTGCCGTCCTCCTGGGGAATGTTTCATCCGACGTGGGTCGATATTTGGACGTTTGTCGGCACGTTCGGGATCTTCCTCTCGCTTTTCCTCCTCTTCATTCGCTTTCTGCCCATGATCGCCATGTCGGAGGTGAAGATCGTTCTCCCCGAGGCCGATCCGCATCATGCTGGGCCCGGTGAACATCACGTTGTGGCCGCCGGCGGAAAGGAGCGCACTTGAGAACGCCTTCGGGGAACAAGGTCTACGGGATCGGGGCCGAATACCCCTCGGCCGCCGCACTTTTCGAAGCGGCCAAACAGGTGCGGGACGCGGGCTTTAAACGGTGGGATGTGCATTCCCCTTTTCCGATTCATGGAATGGATGACGCCATGGGTCTGGGGAAATCATGGTTAAGCGCGGCGGTGCTCGTGGGCGGCTGCACAGGCCTTCTCACCGCGGTGATCCTCACCTTCGGCCCGTCATGGTTTATCTATCCACTGGTGGTGCATGGGAAGCCGATCGACTGGAAAACGGTCCCGGCGTTTTTCCCAATCATGTTCGAGCTGACAGTGCTCGTCTCCGCGTTCACCGCTTTTTTCGCGATGCTGGTCATGAACGGGCTGCCCCGCTGGTATCACCCGATCTTCAATTGGGATCGTTTCAGCCGCG
>JACDBM010000189.1 GCA_013694945.1 Chthoniobacterales bacterium | reverse complement strand
TCGACGATGAAATCGTCGCGGAGGGCTCGGATTATCGAATCTCTGCTCACCCGCTGATCGCGGAAGGTCTGGAGGAGAATGCTTCTCTCGTGGGCGATCTCCCTCGCTCCTACGGAACAGAAACGCTCTGCCTCATCGCGCGAGATCCGCACAGCCTCTTCGCTTTCTGGGACATCGACTGGAAGGCCGCTTTCCCCGAAAAATCCGCACGGTCGCGCAAGGTGCAGCTTCGCGTCTTTGGTGCCGAAGGCGCGGAGCAGACGTTGGTCGAAGTCGAGCCGATGGGAGGCAGTTGTTCCGTCACCGTTTTGGGTGCAGAGAGCGCGTATCGCGGCGAAATCGGCTACTTCGATCCGCCGGACGTTTGGAACTGCCTAGGCAGCTCCAGTGTTGTCACGACACCGCCGGAAAGTCTCGCCGGAGCCAGCGACCTTGAATTCGCGACCGTTCCGTTTCACATCACATTCCAGCACATGATCGAGACCCTGCGAATCTCCAGGGAGGAGAAAATGTCGCTTACCACGATGCTGCGTGACTTGCGTGAACGCGCCTCCGCGCCGGAAACAAACGGTCGGTTAGGAGCGGAGCAACGCGAGTTCGCTCGCGCGCTCGAGGTCGCCCATTCCGCTGCACCGGAAGCAGCGGCCCCCTCAGGCGCTTCCGCCAATGTCTGGACGCAGCAAAAGCTCGAACACATTATAAACTTGGGCCACTCAAGTCCGGCACGCGGATGGAGGGGCAGCGGCCGCTGAGCTTAGAAGTGGTTGCAAAAATGCCATTGCCCTCACCCCAACCCTCTCCCACCGGGAGAGGGAGTTCCTTCTCCCCTAGGGAGAAGGTTAGGATGAGGGGCCTACGTACACGTGATCTGCCACTAAATGCCTTTTGAAACCGGTTCTAGCCGCCCAGATAAGCGTTTTTTACCCGCTCGTTCACGCGCAGCGCGCTCGACTTGTCGTGCAGGATGATGCGACCGGTCTCAAGGACGTAGCCATAGCTTGAGACCTCCAGCGCAAGGTTCGCGTTTTGTTCCACGAGCAGGATGGTGATGCCTAACGAATTGTTAATCTCCACGATCTTCTGGAAAATCGTCTTCACGAGAATGGGCGCGATGCCGAGCGAAGGCTCGTCGAGCATGAGGCAACGCGGCTTGCTCATCAGGGCTCGCCCGATCGCCAGCATCTGCTGCTCGCCGCCCGAAAGTGTGCCCGCGACCTGCTTGCTGCGTTCTTTCAAGCGCGGGAACATCCCGAAGATGAATTCGAATTCCTCGTGAAACTTCGCGCGATCCTTCCGCAGATAAGCGCCCATGAGCAGGTTCTCGTGCACGGTCAGATTCGCGAAAATCATGCGGCCTTCCGGCACATGCGAGATCCCGCGGGCAACAATCTCATGCGCTGGTTGGTTGCTGATCTCTTTGCCTTCGTATTTGATGCTGCCACGCTGGGCCTTGAGCAGGCCGGAAATTGTGCGCAGTGTAGTTGACTTGCCGGCGCCGTTCGCGCCAATCAAGGTCACGATATCGCCCTGGCCGACGCTTAAGGAGACATCGTGCAGCGCGGTGATGGAGCCGTAGGAGACGGCGAGGTCTTTCAGTTCAAGCATCGCGGCTTCTTTAATCCTGCTCGTTGACGCGCAGTCCACTTCCCACTGCCTTCCCGCAAAATCAGCGGAATGGTGGCAGACGCACGAGCCGGTTGATTGTGAACGGCGATAGACCTCGCAATCTGCTCCAGAAAAGTGGTTGCCCCGTCGACGAAGACAAGAGCTTCGTGATAAACGGGGAGCTTTTCGTGATCGAACTGAGCCATCAGAAAGGTGCAGGTTGAATTGCAGGATTAAGGTGTGAGCGCTTCCTGTCCGAGATAAGCCTCTATCACCTTCGGATTCGCTCGCACCTCAGCCGGGCTGCCTTCCGCGATCTTCACGCCATAATCGAGCACCGCGACGCGGTCGCAGATTCCCATTACCACCTTCATGTCGTGTTCCACGAGGAGAACCGCGATCTGAAACCTTTGCTTCACGAACTGGATCAGCTCCATCAGCTGTTCTTTTTCACGCGGGTTCATCCCAGCAGCCGGTTCGTCGAGGAGCAGCAGCTTTGGCTGGGTTGCGAGCGCGCGCACGATCTCGAGCCGACGCTGGTCGCCGTAAGAGAGGCTTTTGCACGGAGTTTTTCGGCTATCCTCCAGCTTGAAGATTTGCAGAATCTCGAAAACCTTCTGGTTAATCTCCGCTTCTTCTTTCCGGAACGGCGCGCCGCGCCAAAGGGCGTGCGCAATCCCATGCCGCAGATTCATCGTGAACGCCGCTCGCACGTTGTCGTAGACCGTGAGCGATTCGAAAAGACGGATGTTCTGGAATGTCCGTGCAATGCCTCGCGCCGCGATCTTTGAAGCTTTGCGGCCTACGATGGATTGCCCGCTCATCTCAATCGAACCCGCGGTTGGTTCATAGATTCCCGTGATGATGTTGAACACGGTCGTCTTGCCGGCGCCATTCGGGCCGATCAACCCGACGAGATCGTTCGGGCCAATTTGCAGCGACAGTTTGGAGAGCGCCGTCAGCCCGCCGAACCGCATAGTGCACTCGCGCAGATCAAGCAGCGTTGGCATCGGGAGACGCGGTCTTTTTGCGCAACCATCGCGTGGGCCAGGTTAATCCGCCGAAAAGGCCTTGGGGCCGCGTGAGCATGAGGACAATGAGGAGCAGCGAGTAAATTACCATGCGGTATTGCTGCACGCCCCGCAGCCACTCGGGTAACAGCGTGAGCAGGACGGCCGCGAAAATCACTCCCGCCGTGTTGCCCATGCCACCCACGATAACCATCACGATGATCTCGATCGAGCGCATGAAGTTGAAGCCTTCGGGCGTAAGATAACCGACGAAGTGCGCGTACAATCCGCCGGCCAGGCCAGCGAAGAACGCCGCCAGGACAAAGGCGACCACTTTATATTTGACGGTGTTGACCCCAATTGCTTCCGCCGCGATCTCATCGTCCCGGACGGTGAGAAAGCCGCGCCCGTAGGCCGAGTGGACCAGGTTCGCGACCACATAAACCGTCACGGCCGCGAGCGCATAAGTCCAGAAGAAGGTCGTGTAAGTCCCACCGACCGAGAAGCCGCGTGAACCGCCCATCTTCTCCGTGTTCTGTAGAATCACGCGAATGATTTCGCCGAATCCAAGGGTCGCGATCGCCAGGTAATCACCCCTGAGCCGGAGAGTGGGAATACCGACAACCAGGCCCGCCACTGCTGCGGCCAGTCCTCCCATGACCAGCGCGACGATGAAAAGCGAGGTGGTGCTGAGCGCAGTCACACCGCCGAATATCTCGAACCAGTGTGTGCCGCCGAACGTTGTCACAGCCGCGGAGGAATATGCGCCCACTGCCATAAAGCCGGCGTGGCCTAACGAGAACTGCCCGGTGTAGCCGTTCACCAGATTGAGACTCGTCGCCAGAATGATGTTGATGCCGATCGTGATGATCACAATCAGGAAGTAAGAGTCGAAGGAGACGAATTTGGAGACGAGCAGCGCCGCGACCGCGACTGCAAGGAGTACCAGTTTGGAGTAACGCGCCATCATTGGGGACATTGCTGGTAGATTGTTGATGGTGGATCGAAAAAGATTACGGTCGGGCGTGAGCTCTGCGCCATTTCTTCATCAACCATCGGCCAAAGACCACCTACCATCGTCTCAAACCTTCTCGACCTGGCCTTTCCCGAGCAGACCGGAGGGCTTGAAGAGGAGAATGCCGATCAGCAAAACGAACGCGACCGCGTCTCGATAACTCGGCGGGATATTGATCCGATCGCCGTAGCCGACGATCAATGTTTCCGCGA
>JACDBM010000187.1 GCA_013694945.1 Chthoniobacterales bacterium | reverse complement strand
TTCCATGATCTTTAGGTCGCGGGCGTCAACTCCATGTCGCGTTTCACTTTGGCCTGGGATTCCAACATAACTTCCAAGTTCGTCGCAGCTGTCTGCAGTTCGAACTCAAGATTAGACACCCGGGAAGTAAAAAAGTTAAAGGGAATCAGCGCGAAAATAGCGATTCCAAGACCGGCTGCGGTTGCGATCAGCGCTTCCGCGATACCGCCGGTGACCGCCTGCACCGCCAGCTCTTCGTTGCCGAGAAAGCTGAATGATTTCATGAGACCGGTGATCGTTCCCAACAAGCCGAGCAAGGGAGCCAGAGTGACCAACGTGTCCATGACAACGAGGAATCGGCCGGCCCGCTTAATCTCGATGCCCGCCGCCACCTGAAGCGCACCCTGCAGAGAAGCATGCTGATGGTTCAGCCCATTCCAGATCATACGGAGAACTGGGTCGCGCGAGCCACGGGAGAGACGTGACGCTTCGGCGACATCCCCGGTCTCGATCGCCGTGAACACCTTCTCGATCCGTTTTGGATCGCGGCGCATCCAGCGGAAGAGCCACCAGAAAATGCGCTCCAACACCACCGCGATCGCGGTAATGGAGACGAGCAGGATTGGCCACATGATCGGGCCGCCCTTGTAGAAGTTATCGAGCAGGAAATTACCGGTGCTTTCATGAGTGCTTCCGGGAACGCCGGTCTCAGGAGAAGCTGTCGCAGCAGCTGGTTGCGTTCCGGCTGCAGTGGAAGGAGTGGTGCCAGGCATCGGTGAAATTCCGGGAGCCGTCGGGGCGAGGCCCGCGGGAGGAGCGGGTGTGGTCCCCATCGCAGGAGGCATTCCGGTCGCCGGAGTCATTCCCGCGGCCGGAGTCATTCCCGCGGCCGGAGTCATCGCAGGCGCCGCAGCGGGATCGGTCACGGGAGGAGTTGAGACCGCGCCAACGGGAGGTGCGGTCGCGGGGGGCGGCGGAGGTGGCGGGCTTTGGGCGAAGCAAGTTAGCGCGAGGGTGAGCGAGCAGGCGGATGCGGTTAACAGTTTTTTCATAGGTTGTTGAAAAGCCTTGGCGGCCAGTCCGGATTCGAGTGGTGGTTCCCAGTATTTATTCCCAACGGGGCAACAGTGAGTCGAGCAAAACTTTTCTCAGCTTTCATCCCCGGTTCGGCTCGCCTGAGAAGCCACAAGTATTTCGCATCAACTACCTTGGTGGGATGTAAAGCAAGATAATCAATTTCAGGAAACGATATTATTTTGTCGCGGAAGCGACCGAATTCCGCAGCGGCGGCCATTCCCCAATCATGCCTTCGATCTGGTCGCCCGGACGAATGGGGCCGACTCCCGAGGGTGTTCCGGTTAGAATTAAATCGCCTGGCAAAAGCGTGAGGTTTTGGCTGGCAAAAGAAACGATCTCCGCCACGGGATAAATCATCTGGCTCGTGCGCGCTTGTTGCCGGATTTCATTGTTTTGACGCAGGCTGATTGCGAGATCGCTCACGTCCACACCGCTGTAAACAAACGGTCCCACCGGCGTGTAGGTATCAAATGATTTCGCGCGCGCGAACTGCTTCTCGGAATTCTGCAAATCCCGATCGCTGATGTCTTCGCCGATCGTGTACCCGAAGATGTAATCATGCGCGTTTTCCTTCCTCACGTTTTTTGCTTCCCTTCCGATGACGACGCCAAGCTCGATTTCGAAGTGCGTCTGATGGTCGAGGCAGGCGATCTCGATTGTGCCATTGTGCGGCAAGAGCGAACTCGGCGCCTTGAACCAAATCAGCGGCGTTCCGAGGGGAGTTCGTTTCATTTCCGCGATGTGATCAGCGTAGTTGAGCCCCACCGCGATGAGTTTGCTCGGCGCCACCGGCACATCGATCTCCAGATGGCGCAACGGAGTCGTGCTGCCGTTCTTTTCGATCGCCAGCCACGGAGCTCCTGTCAGAACGTCAACTTCCTCGCCGCGCACTTCACCGTAAAACCTGCTCTCGCCTGACTTGAATTGCCCGAAGATGCGCATGCCCGCACCGTTCGCCGCCTGGGCGGAGAGTCAAGCTGATGGGCCGCTACTTCGGCACGATCGCGATGTAATCGCGCACGGGTTTGTATTCCGAGATGGAAAACGGTTCCTGCTCACCGGAGAACCAGAAGCCGCTCGACGATCCGCCGTCCAGATTCAGTGCCCGCTGGACCTTAAACTCCGGCGCGATCCCAGGCGTGGCGAGGAGCGCGCCCAGTTGCGCCAGCGTCACAGTCGAACAATAACCAAGCGCCGCCCGCTCAGCGCCATCGGTCGCGACAAAGGTGCGCCGCGCCAGCCGCGTGTCGTTCAGCCCCGCAATCGGCTTCCCGGCGTTCACGAGAAACGGGCCGCATTGCCGCGCCGCGGCGGGCTTGGATTTCATCGAGAACTCCGCCGGCCGTTGAATCTGCACCCGCCCTTTCACCACGCTGACTACACCACTCAGCAATCGCGCCTTCCGCAGAGGAGCCACCAGACGCCCGTCGCTGATCAGCAGACCCACCGCTTCGTTGTTGGGATCGAAATAGCCGCCGTTCACACCCGCGATGCACTTCTCGCGTTCCATCGTTTCCGCCAACCCGCCGTGCGACGGCCCCGGCTGATCAATGACGCGCAACGTCGCTGTTTTGCTCGAGAACACCGCCAGGTGCAGCGTCGCACGCGCGCCGCTCGCTTCTGCTTCCGCGCGTGTTTCCAGGTGGCTCACACCGGATCGCCCGGACG
>JACDBM010000159.1 GCA_013694945.1 Chthoniobacterales bacterium | reverse complement strand
AGCGCCTTCCATTCCACCGATAGATCAACCACCGGGGCCGAGAAAAATGGCACCGGCACTTTGCCTGTGGTCTTCTCGATTTTGACCGCGTGGATGGAATAGGCGCCGCGCCAGAGATGAATGTCCACTTCCGCGACGTGCCCTCGGTAATCCTCCATTTCCGAGAGCTTTCTATTCACGTAATCGCGCAGCCAGATGGGCAGCATCGCACGCACAACGACAAGAGCGACGATCAGCACGACGCCGATCCAAACCAGTTTGCTGCGGTAAATGGCTTTCATCTCTGGGTGGATTCGCGCCCGGCGGACTGTTTTTCTTCGGACGAGCTATCGCCGTTGGCTGGCCTTCTCACCAAGGTTTTCTCCTTTCCTGCGCGTCCGCCGGAGCAGCGGAGAGGCGCGCTAACCTTTCCCCTTGCGCTTCGTGGCGGAGTTTGTGGGGCTGGGCGATGCCGTTGGAGTTAACGACGGCGTCGGTGGCGGCCACGGGGTGACGCTCGCGGACGGCAGCGGAAAGGCAAAAGTCGGCGAGGGCGAAGTTCCCGGCGAGCCGCTTGGTGACGGTGACTCCGTGGAACTCGGCGTGGGCGTAAGCGTAGGCGTTGGAGTGGGTGGAGGAGGAATAATGTTAACCCACTTGTGCAGGGGTTTGCCCGCACCGCCGATCTCGTTCACAAGCGCTTCGCAGCGGGCGTTGATCTTTTCCAAATCCGGCGGCCCAAACGGGTTCTCAGCCGTGCCCGGGAAAATAAGGTAAGTGACTTTCAGATCACTTACCGGTCGATAATTCGCGGTCGCCACGGAGCTGATTTCCTTGGCAATCCGCAAGGAAGCTTCCCCTGCCTTTTCCGTCGGACCTACATCGCCCACGAGAGCCGGATAGATCGCATCGCCCGCGATCACGACGGCATAGTCCCCCACTTTCGCGCCTTCCGTGCGGGCGAATCCGCCAGGAATGACAACGAAAGGATCAGTCGCGCCGATGAGAAAACTGAACGCCTTCAAGCTGCCAATCTCACTGCGGGTTTGTAAGATCGCGCCTTTCAATTCCCGCTTTCGCTCCGCGGTTGTGGTCTTCAGCCCGGCCTCCGCTTCGAAGCGCTTCAGCTTTTCCTCGAGCTCCGGGAGGTAGGCGTTTGGGCTCGACGTTTTCTTAGCCCAACGATAGCTCGTGAACGGCTGGAAATTTGGTGAGGTGCCGCTCCCCGCGGGAACTCGATCCGAGTCGGAGCCATCGGCGTCGACATCCATGTCCGCCTGCAGGAGGACGGCTTTGCGCTCGGTTTTTGGATGCTTCAACTGCAGGATCGTCTGGCAGTCGTAAAAATTGTGCCGCGAGAGGAGTTGATCCAACCGGCTGAGATTGGCACGAAGCAGCTTCAGCTTTGTTTCGTAGATCTCGGCGAAGAATGGAGAGACTGCCTCCGGCTTAACCATTTCAGCCAAGCCCGGCAGGAGGCGCGGCAACTCCGGATTCACCTCCGCCAGCTCCTCTAGCGTTCGATTTGGCGCCGGCATCCGCACCTGGAGTTTGAGGTCAAGGACATAACTCTGCGGGTCGTCGCGTTCCTCCGAGGCGGCCCGCCCGGGTGTTGGTTCCACCGCAGGGCGCAGCGTAATCCCATTGAAAAGCCGCGACGTCTCGAGTTTGCCCGTGAGTGGCTTCGGCTTCGGAGGCGTGGGCTCGGGTTTGGCGACAGGCGGCGGAAGAGTGAGACGCGGCGAAGTGGAAGTAGTCCGTTCGAGATTCCACCGCCAGCGTTCGAGCGAGACCCAGCGCAGAATGACCGCGCCAAGCAGACCCAGGAAAAGGAGCGTTGCGAGCCAACGCAGCGTCCGGAGACGGAATCGGCGCACGCGGTCGTTACCTCTTCATCCAGGCAACGATCGCCAGGATTACGCCGATGATGCTCAGGACGGACATCATCCCGGCGGGCATGACGGCTCCGGTTTTAAGGAACGCGGGAACAAACCGGCCGGCCAGGAGCATCGAGACGAGCCCGGCGAGCACCAGACCTGCGGCCACGTTGTTCGGCAGGAGAAACGCCGCTGCCAGAAGGGCAATTCCGGAGATGGACCCGGCAATGACCGAGGGCACGCTGCCTTTGCTGACATAGCCAATGACGCCGCCGACGATTGTGAGTAGACCGAAGACGATGAAGTAAATCTTAGCGGGGCCGAGCATACGTGCCGCATCCGTACCCCAACTGCCAGCGACTGTCTACCGGCAGGCGTCTTCTCTCTCAGCTTGCGCTGATCAACCAGCTCCTTGCGATTCCCGGAACCAGCGTAACGCCTCTTCGATGTGCGTCCGTTTAACGACGTGGCCGGTTGGAAATGTTTCCTGGCGAACGCGACCAAAGCCGGTTTTCTGCATGGAAAGCTTCACCTCATTCTGTTGCTGAGGCTGGGCGATTTTATCGGCTGCCCCGGTGCTGAGAAAGACGGGCGTGCGCAGAAAATTCCCTCCTGGCTTGTATGTCCGGAAGCCGTCGCTCAGCGTGTCTTCGTTTACACCGGTGAGAAAAACGCCGATGACGCGATTTCCCGCGAGCAAAAGCAAGGGCGCGAGCAAACCCGCGCGTTTCGCGCCTCCGGAAAAACCCGCGCAGGCGATCGGCCATTTGTCTGATCCCGGGAAGCTGCGATGCATCGCGTCGAGGGCAGCGAGCGTCATGCCCGCGCGCCAGCCGGAACTGTCGTGGCGCGCAGGTTCGGGGCCATCGCCGGCGATCAGCACCCAGCCCTGAGCAAGTCCCGCTTCGCGGTAGAAATTCACAAGATCGTCGCGGTTCTGTCGTTTGAAATCGCTTGTCGAAAACACCACCAACACCGGCCAGGTCTTCACCGGATCGAAAGCCGCTGGCACCGCCAGCACTGCCACAGCGCGAGCCGGCGGCACATTCCCCCCCTCGGAGACGTATGATCGCTCCAGATCGCTCAGTGGAACGTCAACGCGCACCGTGCTGCCGGCTGTCACCCGCACTCCCGCAAAAGTGGCCGCACTCGCTTTTTCTGCCGCAGTCGAAATCACACCAAAGAGCAGCATTGTGGCGACGAAAGCGTGTGAGGTCTTCGCCATCCTTCCTCGTCGCATGTTGTCATTCCTTTGTCGAAGCCCACCTGTTGGGGTTTGGGTTGGTCATCGCGCAGGAAACAACTCGCACCGCGCGCGGCGCGAGATAGGATCGGCCTTCGTGAGACTTGCGTTGTTGTGGTTCGCCGCATTCTTCTGCCTCAGCGTCGCTCCGGCGATCGCTGCTCCGGCGCCGGTGGATTCGCTCCCTGCAACCGAAGAAGAACCCAAGCGCACGGCTGAGAACATTCAGGACAATTCGTTCTTCATTGAAGAAGCGTATAATCAGGAGGCAGGCGTGGTGCAGCACATTCTGAATGTGATCCACACCGTGAACCGGCACGCGGTCCGGACGAGCGCGAATGGTCCTTCGTGTTCACGCAGGAGTGGCCGGCTTTTTCGCAAAGCCACCAACTCTCCTACACCGTGCCTTACAGCTTTGTGGATTCCGACGGGCACTCGCGCGATGGGATCGAAGACATCAGCCTGAACTACCGCTATCAAGCCCTGATGGAATCCGAGACATTGCCCGCGTTTGCGCCCCGTTTTTCTTTAATCCTGCCCACGGGCGATGCGGCACAAGACCTGGGTAACGACACCGTCGGTTATCAGGTGAATCTCCCGCTGAGCAAGATCGTTAGCGATCGCTGGACCTTACACGCGAACGCGGGCGCAACGTTTCTGCCGGATGTCGAGGGGCACGACTTATTCAGCTACAATCTTGGCGCAGCGCCATTTACGCGGTCAGAAAACGTTCAATCTGATGCTCGAAGCGTTCGCCAACTGGGATGAAGAAGTGGCGGAGCGTGGCGGAACGGAGCGTAATATGCCGGCCGTGATCTCCCCTGGTTTTCGCGACGCCTTCAATCATCCAAACGATGCGCAAACCGTCGTCGGCCTGGCGGTGCCGATCGGCGTGACGCGGGCGGCACCGGATTACGGCGTATTTATCTATGCGTCTTTCGAGCATTCGTTTTTCCGTTCGCGCGGCGAGAGGTAGGTTAAATGAATTTTCCTCCTCGTGGTCTTTATCATGATCGTGATCGTGAACGAGCAGATCAGGATCAAGAGCAGGAGCAGGAGTAAGCATGAGATACCCGCTCACTCGAAATCCGATCTTCTGGACCATTCAGGGCGAAGCGCATTTGCGCGGCTTCCAAATGTGTTTCGTCCGGCTCGCGGGGTGTTCTGTGGGATGTGGCCATTGCGACACGGATTATGCGAAGAACGAATTCGCCACGGACGAGGAGATCGCGGCGCGGGCGGACGAGGTCACGCCGACTAATGCGCGCGATCGTTGGGTCTGGATCACCGGCGGCGAGCCGACCGACCACGATCTCATGCCGCTCATTCGCGCACTGCGCGCGAAGCGTTTCGCCATTGCGCTGGCCTCCAGCGGACATCGTCGCGTGATTCCGCCGGTCGATTGGCTCTCCATCTCGCCGCATGATCCGGCCAAGTGGATGCAAACCTACGGCAACGAAGTGAAGCTGGTGCCCGGATTGAATGGCTTCTCCATCGAAGACTTCCGCTCCGCGCATCCAGACGACCAGACAGATTTCATGTATCGCTACGTCCAACCGCTCTCGATCGCGAAACAGGAAGATCCAGCCAGCCTGCGCGCTTGTCTGGATTTCGTTAGGGCCAACCCGAACTGGGCGCTCTCCCGCCAGGACCACCACTATTGGAATGTGGCGTGATGTGGCAGGGACGATGAACAGCGGCACTCCGATTTGCAGACTGCGACAGCCTGCAATACACTCGGCCGAATGAGCGGCAAACTGCGTCCCGTCATCGCGGCGCTCCTCTTTGCCGCGGTCGGCCTCGCCCTCGGCCTCTCCAGCGCGCCGAGGCTGCACGAGTTCCTGCACAAGGGCATCGACCGCACGACGCACGAATGCGCAGCGACCCTGCTCTCGTCCGGCAACGCAGAACATTCCGCCTGCCCGCCCTTGTTCTGCGCACCGGGACGCGCTCCAATCCTCCGGGCAGTTGCGATCGAGCGCCTTTCTCATGCAGCTCCGGCGCTTGAGTTTTCCCGGCTCGAGCACGCCCCGCCCGTTTTCTCCTAAGCGCGTCACGACGCTTTTCAGCGACTGATCGCCGATCAGTCGCGTCGTTGTTTCGCGTGCGCAACTGCGTCGCTGCGCCCCTCGTGCGGCGCGCATCCCCGTCGGTGCGGTTCCACCTCAACTTTAGGAGAATTCCGTGAAACAACTTATCCTCAGCACACTCGCGCTGGCCATCAGCGCCGGCGCGAGCGCTCAAGAAGCGCCTGAATCTGCCGCAAGTCCTGCTCCGGGGAGGAGTTCGGAAACCGAGCGCGTCGTCGTCACGGCTGGCGCAATCGAACATAGCGAAACCGACACCATCGAACCGGTCGCAATCCTCAATCAGGAGAACTTGAAGCGCGATGCCGCCGCCACGCTGGGCGACACACTGCGCGATCAGCCTGGCGTCGCGGCGAGCGGATTCACAGCGGGCGCGAGCCGGCCGGTAATTCGCGGTCTCGCCGACAACCGCGTCCGCGTCCTCAACAACGGCACGGAAGTTTTCGATGTTTCGAATCTCAGCCCTGACCACGCGCCGAGCGTGAGCCCCTTGCTCAGCTCGAGCATCGAAGTCGTCCGGGGACCGGCGACGATTCTCTACGGTTCCGGCGCGATCGGTGGCGTGGTGAACGTGAACGACACGCGCATTCCAGTAGAGGCGCCGTCGTCGACCCTGAGCGGTGAAATCGCCGGACGTTTCGGCTCCGTCGATCTTGAACGCAGTGGTGCGATCTCGTTGCAGCTCGCGCCCGCGAAACACTTCGTTCTGCATGGCGACGCGTCGATCTTCCGGACCGACGACCGCGGTATCCCCGGCTTCGCCTTGAGCGATCGCATCCGGGACGAGCTCACGCCGGAAGAGGCAGCCGGCCGTGGCTTCGGCGAAAACCCCAAAGGCAAAGCGCCGAACACGTATGTGCGCACGAAGGAGTTCGGCGTGGGCGGATCTTATGTGTGGGAGAAAGGCTACGTCGGCGCGTCATTGAGTGAGTTCCGCTCGATCTACGGCATCCCGGCGGATCCCGAAGCGCCGCCCGGCGAGGAGCAATCGCCGGTGCACCTCGACGTAACGAAGCGGCAGGCGAATCTGCGCAGCTCGATCGTGGATCCGGTGCGCGGGATTCACAACGCAAATTTGAAGCTCGTTTACACCGATTATGAACATCAGGAGATTGACGGCGGCGAGGTCGCCGCGACCTTCAAGACCAACGGCATAGACTCACGTCTGGAAATTGTGCACGAGCCGATCGGGAAGCTCCAAGGTTCGTTCGGCGGGCAGGCCCTTTTTAAAAAGTTGTCCATCCTCGGCCCGGAAGCGTTTCTGCAACCGACGGAGACGCTCCAGCTTGCCGCGTTTCTCTTCGAAGAGGTGAAGCTGAATGCGGTTCGTTTCCAGGCAGGCGTGCGGGTCGAACACGACACGGTCGAGATCGACTCGGACGACCCCGAGCTGACGTCGCTCACCTCCTCCGGGCAGAAGAGCCGCGACTTCCTGCCGATCAGCGCGGCCGGCGGCATGATCTATGAACTAGGGAAAGATTATACGTTCGCGGCGAATCTCACCTTCTCGCAGCGCGCGCCGACCGCGGAAGAGCTGTTCGCGCGCGGGCCGCATGAAGCCACATTTCAGTTCATCGTCGGCTCGCCCGGCCTGGAGGTGGAGACAAGCCGCGGGATCGACGTGTCGCTGCGCAAAACGGCCGGCGTGATAACCGGAAGCGTGAGCGGGTTCTACAATCAGTTCAGCGACTTCATTGCCTTTACCCCAACGGCTGAGTTCGAAGATGGGCTGCGCGTGTTTGATTACACGGCCAAGAATGCCGAATTCTTCGGCGGTGAAGCGCAAGTGCAGTTCCATCTTCTCCCGCTGACCTTGCGCAGCGAAGCGGACAGCGCAGTCGTGGCTGACGCGAAATCCGTGCGCAGCCGCATTACGGGCGAAGCAACAGAGCCGTCGAAGAATCCGAATGATCTGTTCCTCGATCTGCGCGCCGATTACGTGCAGGCCGAAGAGACGGCGACCGGCGAACCGCTCCCGCGCATTACGCCATTCCGCTACAGCGCCTCTCTGAACTATCGGAGCGAGAAATGGGAGGCCCGGATCGAGGGGCAGCGCGTGAGCAGGCAAAATCGCACTGCGGATTTTGAGACTTCGACGCCGGGCTACACATTCCTGAACGCGAGCGCCGGTTACAATTTCCGCGCCGGTCCGGGATTTGTGAACGTCTACGTCCGCGGCACAAACCTCCTCAATGAAGAGGCGCGCGAGCATCTCTCCTTCCTGAAGGATGCGCTGCCGCTCGCCGGGCGGAGCGTGCTGATCGGCGCGCGCATCACGTTTTAGAAAGCGCAGCCTGTTTGCAGAAACTGCCAGCCTCCTGATACTCGATTACGAAGCAGGAAGATCCGACCGGCTTTCGCGCCTGGCTGGATTTCGTTAAGACGAGCCCGAACTTGGCGCGAAAATTTGGCTTGGCTGCATTGGGTAGACCCCTGCGATCGCCGACGGTGCTGCGTGGCTCCCTCAAACCTGATCGCGAGGTCACGCAATGCGTTCGCCATAATCCTTTAATCTCTTACTCTCGTAAGTGCGAATTCAGTGACACAGCCGACGCTCCGCAATGCGGTGATTCTCCTAGCGACGCTGAACCTGGGCTACTTCGGCGTGGATTTGCCGTCGCTTCCGCTATTGGGTCTGTCTCGCTTTTCGCCGACGCGTCGAAGGGCAAAAAATCATGGTGGCGGCACGTGGCATTACGCCGGTGCGGGTGGATTATGGATTGCGCGCCATTTTCTCGAAGACACTTCCATTGATTTCCTCATCGCGGTTGCGCTTCAGGCGCGTTGACTCGGCTTCGGCCTGTCTATGACCGCGTTAGTCGCAGCGCTCGGCTTGTGCCAAAGGCGCTTGCGCAGGGACGCGGCGCGGAAGTGCAGAAGCCGCTCGCCACGGTGGTTAATCGGCGGCATCATCAGTTCAACACTTTTGAGCCTGCTCGTTCTGCCTGCGCTTTATCGCGTGTTTCACCGGAAAGACTAGGAGAGCGCAAACCCGGTATGAGTCTCGCACAGGAAGCCGACGGATGCGGCTGCCATGCAAATCCGAAGCGGGCGCTGCACGATCCCGCTTACCGGCGCGCCTTGAGGAGCGTTGTAGTTCTCAATCTCGGCTTTGGCGTTGTCGAAATTCTCGGCGGCTTCCTGGCGAGAAGTCAGGCACTCAAAGCTGACGCGCTTGATTTCATCGGCGACGGCTCCATCACACTGGTGGGCTTGTGCGCGCTTACCTGGGCAGCGAGAACGCGCGCTCGCATTGCCCTGGCGCAAGGCGTGTTTCTGGCCGCGCTTGGTCTCGCCGTCGTCGTGATGGCTATCTGGCGCGCGATGACTGCTGTTCCGCCAGCAGCAGATCTCATGGGAGGTTTGGGCGTCGTTGCGTTGGCAGTGAACATCGCTGCGGC
>JACDBM010000155.1 GCA_013694945.1 Chthoniobacterales bacterium | reverse complement strand
AATCCTCTGCTGCACGCAGTAATCGAAACGAACTGCAACGCCCTGGAGATCGCCGAAAAGCGCGATAATGAACGTCTCGCCGGGCATGTGCGAGGCCCGCTGCACGGCATCCCCGTCATCGTAAAGGACAACATCAACACGCGCGATGAGATGCAGACCACGGCCGGGTCCCTTGCGCTTCTTTACAGCGAGGTGCCGTCGGACGCCGTGGTCGTCCAGCGTTTGCGCGAGGCCGGCGCGGTTATCATTGGCAAGGCGAATCTCTCCGAATGGGCAAATTTTCGCGGGTTTGCGCCTTTCAACGGCTGGAGCGCGCGGGGCGAATTTACCCGTAATCCTTACCGCTTGGGTTTTGATCCATGCGGGTCCAGCTCGGGCTCTGCGGTCGCATCGGCAGCGAACTTGTGCGCAACGTCCGTGGGAACCGAGACGGACGGCTCCATCGTTTGTCCTTCTGGAAATAATCTTGTCGTCGGACTCAAGCCGACTGTCGGGCTTATTTCGCAGGATGGTATTATCCCCATTGCGCATAGCCAGGATACCGCGGGCCCGATGTGCCGCACCGTAAGGGACACGGCGATCATGCTCGGCGTGTTGCAATCGCCCTTTGGCGACGTCGCAGACCGTTCGGTCCCCTCGGACTACACAAAGTTTCTGCGCCGTGGCTCTCTGAAAGGCGCGCGCATCGGAGTCGACCGACGCTATTTTACCGCTAACTACGGGGGTGAATCCGACTTGGTTGCGGTCGCGCGGCAAGGTCTTGCTGCGATGAAGTCACTGGGAGCGACTCTCGTCGACACGGATACCGGCGATCCATTCCAGGATGACTTCAAATTCTACAACGATGAATTTACGGTCCTGCTCTTTGAGTTCAAAGTGCAGATCGCGCAATACCTGGCTACGCTCAAGGAGACTTCGCAGCGGACACTGGCAGATCTGATCGCCTTTAATATCGAGCACTGCTCGACGGAGATGAAGTACTTCGGGCAAGAGATCTTCCAGCTGGCTCAGGACACCAGTGGGAATCTGCGTGATCCGGTTTATTTGAATGCCAGGAATGCCAACCTGGATTTTGCGCGCAACGGAATTAATCTCGCCCTTCAGCGCGGTGATCTCGATGCCATTGTCGCGCCGGCTTATAGTTTTGCCTCTTCGATCGCGGCTGTAGCTGGTTACCCAGACATCTCAATCCCTGTGGGGCTCACACCGACCGGAAAGCCCGCCGGCCTCTGGATGTATGCCGGATATCTTCAAGAACCAAAGCTATTGGCGCTTGCTTACGATCTCGAACAGGAGATCCGCCCCCGCACGGTACCCAAGTTCCTCGGCCACGTTCCACCGGAGCCTCCAGACGCGGGCATCTGCGACAGTCTTTCAGGCGCAGCTGCGGTTTCCAGCGCGCAAGCTTCCCTGTCGAGGACGGGGCGCCTGTCGTACCATTGGGGAACCGGAAAATTGTTCCCGCAATAAGAGCGAAGCAAAGGGCGCGCTGCCATTTAGCGCGAAGTTTTGACCTGCTGCGGGAGAGACAAGGGTAACGCTTGGCTGTAGCGTGCTGGATCCAGAGCGGCGCCGTGCCCTACCAATCGCCAGCTACTCAGGGAGAGCCGCAGCGACGGCTTCGGGGAAGATTGCTCCCACTTCGCCTTCCAGGCGCAGGGTAACGCAGGGATGATGATCGTGGTCGGTCGCTCCGCGATTCACGATGATGTAAGGCGCGCCACGTTCCGCGGCGATAAGCGGAAATGAAGCGGCTGGATAGACAGATAACGTGGAGCCAAGCGCCACTACGAGATCTGCTTCGAGCGCCGCCTGCTGCGCGCGCTCGAGTTCGCCGGGATTAAGACTCTGCCCGAAGCTGATTGTCGCGGTCTTTAAGAATCCGCCGCATTCGCACAAAGGAGGGCGCCGATTGATCCGGAAATCCTCAAAGTGTGGCTCCGGATCGCCTCGCCAGTGACAGCTCTGGCACTCGACGAGTCTATTCGTCCCATGAAGTTCGACGAGGCGGTCGGCACTCGTGCCTGCGAGGCTGTGGAGTGCGTCGATATTTTGCGTGACGACGGCGCAAAGTTTCCCCGCTCGTTCCAACCGCACGATGGCGTGATGAACCGCGTTTGGTTTCGCGGCGCGGAAAGCGTCTCGCGCTTCGAGCTTGTAATCCCAATGCTCGATACGCGCGGCTTCCGAGGTCATGAAATCGTGAAAATAAACAGGCTTGCGTCGCGTCCACACGCCTTGCGGTCCGCGGAAATCCGGGATGCCGCTGGCAGTCGAGATCCCAGCGCCGGTGAAAATGAGGGTCTGCTTCGAAACGCGCAGGTAGTCGGCCAAAGTCACGACGCCATCATCGGCAGCTGCGTATTCTTTTTCTTTCGATCGCGCACTCTAAGAGACCAAACTGCTCCGGCGTGCGGGGTGCGCTAGCGCCCGCGAGACGCGACGCCGTCCGCGACACCTAGGCACCAGAACCCGACGAAGTATCGTCAGTATTATCTGTCGGAGCTTCGCCCGCGGGCGACGAGGCGTTCTGCAGCTTCCGCTGCTTTTTCTCTTCCTTTTTCCTCTGCTTTTCGAGTTCTTTGCGGCGCTTTTCGCCGGAATAGTTTGGGCGGGCCATGTTCGTGCGTCAGACGGCGACTGGATCGCCGACTGTCCGTTGGCTCCACTCGCGCCGGAGTTGCTCCATCTCGCCATTCAAAACCAGCAAAGGCGCCGAAACCCCCTTATACCTCTTTACGACGCCTGTGATCGTCTTCTTGACAGCGCCGCGGTCGACGAGGCTTTGAAGCTTTTCATAGGCGCGCAACCGGAGCATTTCCTCGCCGCCGCTGGCCGCGTTCCGGGCGCGAAGATTGGCAAAGATCAGATCGAAGAGCGGCTTGAACTCGTAAGAGTTTTTGCTGCCGAACGCAGCCACCAGCTCCTCCGTGATGATATCCGGAGCACGACGTGAGAAAGACTTGCCTGATGCTTTTGCCATTGGCGACAATAGCAGAGAATCGGGAAATAGCTTGCGGTTTCACCTATGGGGCAGGTTGTAGCAGGGCGGTGACTCCGGTGCTGTTGCCGGATTCGGGATTGCCGCCGTCATCGCGCCGGGCTGCAACAACGGCATAGCGTTCGCCCCTGAAGAAGCTCGGCCTGTTGATGTGCGTCCGGCCTTTCCGCTAACGCGGGCCTTCTGGGCGCTGTATCACTGAGAAGTGAGTTGCCGTCGGAAGCAGGCGTGCCGTAACTTCGTGCGCATGACACTGCACGAGCGCATCGATTCCGATCTGAAAGATGCGATGCGCGCGAAGAACGCCGGCAGGCTCAACGTCCTGCGGATGTTGAAGTCGGCTCTGAAGTATTCCGCGATCGAAAAGTCTGCAGCGGAGGGGCAGCTAGAGGAGGCTGACGCCGTGCAGGTGATCCGCAAGCAGGTGAAGCAGCGGCAGGATTCGATCGAAAGTTTTGAGAAGGGTGGCCGAGCCGAACTCGCGGCGAAGGAGAAGGAGGAACTCGCGATTCTGAACGCCTATCTTCCGAAAACTATCGAAGGCGAGGAATTGGTGAAGGTGGTGCGCGAAGCGATCGCGGAGGTAGGCGCGACTTCGCGAAAAGAAATGGGTGCGGTTATGAAAGCGCTGCAAACCAGACTGGCTGGTCGGGTCGACGGCAAGACCTTGAGTCAGGAAGTGCAACGGCAGTTGAATGGTTGAGAGGGTTGAATGGTTGAGAGGTTGAGAAGAAGTGGGAGAAAACCCGCCACACGCGACTCTTCTCAACGCCTCGACCACTCAACCTCTCAATCTCTCCTCACCGCGATTATCGTCGCCGGCGGCAGCAGCCGGCG
>JACDBM010000145.1 GCA_013694945.1 Chthoniobacterales bacterium | reverse complement strand
GCTTCGCTGTCCCCGCTGTAAACAACAAACGCGACCGCTTTTGGCTGCTGGATGTAAGCGACGCGCTCGGTCCGCGAATATGCCTTGTTAGGCGAATATTCATTTACAAACCAGGCGCAACCATCCTTTGTCTTTCCGGAGTCGACGCGCCTCGTCTTGTATTCGCCGCGCTCCTTCTTCATCTCCGCGATCGCCGTTTTCGCGAACGCCTCGGCGTCTTCGATCGATGTGCTGGCGATCTTCGCGTACATGAGCGGATCGGCGTTCTCCCAGCTCTGGCCCTTGCGATAGAGCACGCACGGCAATCCGTTCTCCGCGCCGGCGCTGTTGTCGATCACCCACCCTTCTGGTGCAGCGATGTTGAAGGCCGCTTTCGGTCCATGCACAATTGCAAACGCCACCTGGTCAGCAGCGGAATTGCCCGCGAGTGCGGACAGGGCGAGTGCGAGCAAGCATGAGATTCGCGTCTTCATTCAGGGGCTTCGGCTTCACACGAAGGCCCGCGAAGTCTCACAAGAAAACGATCTTCTTGTCTATTCCTTAGTTGGACTCCGCGCAGATGAGTGGCGGCCGCCCGATTTTCGCTCGCAAATGGACACGCGCGAAACACGCGTCAGATTCCCGGAACGATGCTCGCTGAACCTGCACTTCAGATTCTGCACGATTGGGTGCAATCGGAAAGCCTGCGCAAACATTCTTATGCGGTGGCGGATGCGATGCGCCACTTTGCGCAGGTGCAGCAAGCAGACGCCGATCTTTGGGAAGCCGTGGGCTTGCTGCACGACCTCGATTACGAACGGCACCCAAACCAGGAACAAAGCTCGATGGACGGTCATCCTTTCGTCGGTGCGGCGTGGCTGCGTGAGCAGGGCTGGAGTGACGAAATCGTGCGCGCGATTCTGTCGCATGCGGATTACTCCGGGATCTCACGCGAGACACCGCTCGAGCGCACCCTTTACGCGGTGGACGAATTGAGCGGGTTCGTGATGGCAGTAGCGCGTGTGCGTCCTTCGAAGAGCATCCACGAGGTGGATGTGGCGTCGGTGAAAAGGAAGATGAAGGACAAGGCGTTCGCCCGTGCGGTCAACCGCGAGGACATCGTGCGCGGTGCGGCAGAACTAGGGATGCCAATCGAAAACTTGATCGATGGCGTGATCACCGCGCTCCGAACAGACGCGGAACGGCTGGGACTGGCAGGCTCACCGATTTGAAGGGCTGCCGGGACTAGCGCCGGTCCGCCATTCGAAAACCAAACAGAGGCAAATCAGCATCCGATTTGATCATGGTATGAAAACACGCCAATCCCCAGCGAAGGATCGTCCTACTGACAACCAGCCGGCATGGAAGCGGCGCCTTTACACCGTCATCTTTGAGAGCAACACGCCGGGCGGTAAGGCGTTTGACGTCAGTTTGCTGGTGGCGATCGGACTCAGCGTCACCGTCGTCATGCTGGAGAGCGTGACCGCGATTCAGGCGGAACACGCCGTCTTGCTTCGCACACTGGAATGGACCTTCACCGGGCTTTTCACCATCGAATATATCGCTCGCCTGCTCTGCGTGCGGCGGCCACGGCAATACGCCCTCAGTTTCTACGGCATAATCGACCTCGTCGCGATTCTGCCGAGCTTCATAAGTCTCTTCACCTCCGCCAACTACGTGATGGTGATTCGCGTCCTGCGGCTGCTGCGTGTCTTTCGCGTCCTGAAGCTCGCGCATTTTCTCGAGGAAAGCGACACGCTCACGACTGCGCTCCGCGCCAGCCGGCGCAAAATCATGGTCTTCATCTTCACTGTCGTCGCGGTCGTGTTCGTCATGGGAACGCTCATGTATCTGATCGAGGGCGAGGCCAATGGTTTCAACAGCATTCCGCACAGTGTCTACTGGGCGATCGTCACACTCACGACCGTCGGCTACGGCGACATCACACCGCAAACCACGCTCGGCCGCTTCGTCGCCAGCCTTATCATGATCATGGGCTACGGCATCATCGCTGTTCCGACGGGTATCTTTTCCATGGAGCTCCGGCAGGCCGCGAAGGCCAGGGATGCTCGCGTCTGCGTGAATTGCGAGACGGTCGAATCAGATCGCGCGGCCCGCTTTTGCCGCCGCTGCGGAAAACCCTTCGTCTAAGCTCCGGGCGCTACGACGGAATACTC
>JACDBM010000141.1 GCA_013694945.1 Chthoniobacterales bacterium | reverse complement strand
TACGTCCGCTTGACACCAGCGCGGCTCCCGTGATCGGTACGGAGGGTGGCAAGAATCGGAATCTACGGGGGCACATTCGATCCGATCCACGCGGCGCATCTCATTCTCGCGCGCGAGGCGCTGGAATGTCTGCAACTCCGGCGAATCGTCTTTGTGCCGGCTGCGATTTCGCCGCATAAGCTGAATCAGAAACCGACGCCCGCAGCTGTCCGGCTGGAAATGGTGCAGGCAGCTACGAGAGATGACGCCGATTTTGCGATCGACGATCGCGAGCTCCGCCGACCTTCCCCCTCGTTTGCGATCGACACGATCGAAGAGTTCCTTCGAGAAGATCCAGATCTCGAGATTTATTATCTTGTCGGCTCCGATAATTTGCCTCGCCTCGATACCTGGCACCGATTTGATGAGCTGCGAAAACTGGTGAAGTTCGTTGTGCTAAACCGCGGAACGATCGGCGTAACCGGCTCTGCGTTCACCACGATCCGGCGTCAGATCGACATTTCCGCAACGGAGATCAGAAACAGGGTTGCCACAGGGCGTTCCATTCGTTATCTCGTACCGCCAGCCGTCGAGGAGATCATCCGCTGCCACAAGCTTTACCAGGAGCACACGAGATAACTTCAGAGGATCTAGCGAAAACCTGCGCCGAGCTCGCGTCGAACAAGAAGGCGGAGGACATCGTGGTGCTCAATCTCCGGGAGATTTCCACGTTCACCGACTTCTTCGTGATTTGCTCAGCGGCCTCTGAACCGCAGCTGAAGGCAATCGCGGGAGAGATCGAAACGCAGCTCAAGCAAAACCATCAAGTCCGGCCTGTCGCAGTCGATGGATTCCCAGCGAGCCAGTGGATTGTGCTCGATTACATGCAGGTCATCGTGCACATTTTTCACGCTGAGAAGCGCGAATTCTACAGCCTCGAAGATCTTTGGGGAGACGCCCCGCGGCTGGCTTGGGAATCCGCGGCTTAGCGATCGCTCCCGGAGCGGCGGCACTCCTGGAGCTGGACTGAAATGTTCGTGGCGGAAGCCGGCGACAAGAGTGTCGCCGCTCCGCTGGCTATCGATCTTCCGGGTCTGGGGAAGATTTGCCACTTGCGCTCGGGCTTGGTTTTCCCTGCACAGCGGTGTCAGCCTTCACTGCCGGCTGATTCCCAGGCGAAACGCTGGCGGCGGCTTCTGCGGCGGGCTTAATCTCGAGCAGCTCGACGTCAAAAATCAGGGTCTGGTTGGGCCCGATATCCTGCCCCGCCCCGCGCTCGCCGTAGGCCAGACTCGCGGGAATGAAGAGCTGATATTTGGACCCGACCTTCATCAGCTGGAGCGCTTCTGTCCAGCCTTTGATCACACGATTGACTGGAAAAGTGGCCGGTTCGTTCCGCGCGATCGAGCTATCGAATTCTTTCCCGTTGATGAGGGTGCCGCGGTAGTGGGTCACAACAGTATCGCTCTCTTTCGGCGTGGGGCCGTTACCTTCCTTTACTACTTTATATTGCAATCCGCTCTGGGTCGTTTTCACTCCTTCCTTGCTTTTGTTCTCGGCGAGAAATTTCTCCCCTTCGGCTCCGTTTTTCGCTGCCGCTTCCTTGTTTACGGCAGCTTGCTTCTCCATCATGGTTTTGGAATAAGCGGTCATCGTTTCCTTAACCTGTTCCTCGGTCAAAAGGGGCTTGTTGCCTGAAACGGCATCCTTCAGACCGGCATTCAACGCGTCCAGATTGATATCCATGCTTTGCTTCTTAAAGGTGCTTCCGATATCAAGCCCGATGCTGTAGCTAACCTTGTCTTTCTCGTCTTTGAGCTGCGTGGTCTGCTGCGCAAAGCTGCTAGAAGCGAGAAGAATAGCGACAAAGAAGATGGAAGGTTGTTTCATGAGGATTCTTAGGACGACAGCAGCGCCAGAAGTGGGATGCGGCGCCGTGGAAGTGTGCACGCTAATGGAGAAAGATCGCACGTCAAGACAACGGCGCCGTTCGCGCCTGCGCGCGCTCATCGCGCGTGCGGCAGTCTGTCTAGTCCTCGCGATTGCTGCGCGTTCAGAGGGTATTGAGCTCTCGCGCGCGGAAGCCAGCCGGATCGGCAGGAAGATCTGGCAGAACGAATGCGGAGGCACCATCGCGGGGCTTACTTCCTGGAATACCGGAGAGAACTTTGCCTCTCTCGGGATCGGGCATTTCATCTGGTATCCGAAGGGCGTGCGGGGACCTTTTGAAGAAAGTTTCCCTGATCTCGCGCGTTTCGCTTCCAGCCGGAACGTCAGCTTGCCCGATGTCGTGGCGAAGAACCGTGAGATTGGCTGTCCCTGGAATTCGCGGTCGGAATTCCTCGCCGCGAGTGACTCGCCTGAGATGAAGGCTTTGCGGAGCTTCCTCGCGGAAACGGTTGATCTGCAAACGGAGTTTCTGGTGCGCCGGTTGCAGCAGGCGCTCCCGAAGATGCTGAAAGAAGCGTCCGCTGCGGAGGCT
Source organism: Chthoniobacterales bacterium (assembly GCA_013694945.1). Classification (GTDB taxonomy): domain Bacteria; phylum Verrucomicrobiota; class Verrucomicrobiia; order Chthoniobacterales; family UBA10450; genus JACCTI01. The sequence goes on along the minus strand of JACDBM010000141.1, from coordinate 10,528 downwards.
GGGCATGTGCAGCGCCAATTTGATCGCGTGGCGAGCACGCCCCAGGGATGCTACGCGCTGATCGATTACGTAAATTTCAAGGGCGAAGGCGTGCTCGAAACTGAACGCTATCACGGCCAAGGCTGGGGATTGTTGCAAGCCCTGCAAGCGATGTCTGGGAGTGGACTCGGGCGCAGCGCGGCGCAGGAGTTCGGCCGAGCGGCGCGAACCGTGCTGACAGAACGGGTCAAGAATTCGCCGCCGGAACGAAAAGAATCCCGCTGGCTGGGCGGCTGGTTGCAGCGGGTGAACTCATATACACATTGAACCGCGTGATATTCGGAGTTTTGCGCCTCCTTCCAGTAGTTGGCTTGATTCTCGCGACTGCGGAGCTGATGCAAGCGCAGGTTGCGAGGCCAGGCCAAATCCGTTCTCCGCGGCCCGCCCTTCAACGCCAGACGCCGCAACACCCCGCACCGCCGCGTTCACTCGGCCCCTCCCCCGCTCCGCCAATGCGCAAAGCGTCCGAACTGATCAGCCGACAGCCGCCCATCAGCATCAATCAAAGTGTTTACGAGAGCGTGACCCCCGAGTCGTCGCGGGTGGCAGTTTCTTTGTCCAAACAGCGCGCCTACCTGTTTTCTGGAGACGAGCTGGCCATTGACACGCCGATCTCTTCCGGCAAGCGCGCTGGCATGACGCCTCCGGGACGGTTCACCGTCATGGAGAAAGATAAGGATCATCGCTCAAACGTTTATGGAGACTTCAAAGACCGCGAAGGACGCACGGTCCGCAGCGGTGTGAGCGTGAGGATTGATTCCGCCCCCAGCGGAACCCATTTCGTGGGATCGCCCATGCTCTGGTTCATGCGCCTGACGGGGGATGGCGTAGGCATGCACGTCGGCATCCTTCCTGGTTATCCGGCCTCGCATGGGTGTATTCGTATGCCGGCGCAGTCAGCCGAGATGTTCTTTAATCGGGTGAAGATCGGCACGCCGGTCGAAGTAACGCCCTAGCGGTTCCCTGCTGGCTCCCTTGTGTCAGGCAGCTCGCAGATGGGAGCGCAGTAATTCCAGTGCAGTTTGCGTGGCGAGACGCTTGAAAGTATCCCGGTCGGTTTGGAAACGGCGCCGCTGCACTTCCGTCTCCCCGCTTGGTTTTGCGAGGGCAATAAAAACCGTGCCTACCGGTTTCTCATTCGAGCCTCCGGCCGGGCCCGCGACTCCAGTTGTGGCCAGCGTATAGGTCGCCTCCGAGTGTTTCTGCGCCCCTTCCGCCATGGCGCGCGCGACCACTTCGCTGACAGCTCCATGAGCCGCAAAAAGAGCGGGGTCTACCCGGAGCGATGATGTTTTCGCACCGTTCGAATACGTCACGTAGCCGTTGAGGAAAACGGCGGAAGCGCCCGGCACATTAGTTAGACGATGCGCCAAAAAGCCACCTGTGCACGATTCTGCGGTCGCGATCGTTTGCTTCCGCTTTGTTAAGAGCCGAACCACCACTTCTTCCAGGCTTTCATCGGCTGATGTGAAGATTTCCTTCGGAAAGGCACTCCTGATGATTCGCTCGGCTTCATCGAGGGCACCTTCCGGGCCAAGCACTCGCACATCCACCTCGCCAGCGCGCGCGCAGTAGCCCAGCTCGATAGTTCCGAGCGCCAGAAGCGGCTCGCCCACCGCGGCTTCCACCACTGACTCTCCCACGCATGCGAGCCGGAATGTCCGGGACTGGAGGCTTGAACGAGCTGGGATCAGCTTCTCCAGAATTGGTTGCACGGATTGGTTGAACATGGGCTGCAGTTCTCGCGGAGGGCCTGGCAGCAAGAAGAGATGCGGTGTGTTCCTGCCTTCACCGGATTGAGCAGCGAGGTAAAGCCCGGGTGCCGTTCCGTTCTCATTTGGCAGAACCACGGCACCCTCTGGCACCTGCGCCTGGCGCAGAATGCGACCAGTCATGGGGAAGCCCCGGGTTCGAATTCGGGTTGTGATTGCTTCCGCGACGGCGGCATCTTGCCGCAGCTGCAATCCGAGCAATTCCGCCGCGGCTTCGCGCGTAATGTCATCGGTCGTGGGGCCGAGTCCACCGGTCAAAAAGATGATATCCGCCTGGTTAAACGCGGCCGCGAGCGTTTCCTGAATGGCGCTGCCGTCGGGCACCGTCCATTGACGATCAACGCGCAAGCCGAGAGCAAACAGTTCCCGCGCAATAAAGACAAGGTGCGTGTTCAACACGTTGCCGAGCAGCAACTCGGTGCCGGTGTTGATAATGATAACCCGCATCGTGAGCGATGAAGATTGAACGTGCCGCGCGCAGCGTCCACTGTTCAATTCGAACGGAGCGCTCCGGGTGCGTCGGTGTTGCGACCACACGCAGGTCCACTCTTCGCTTCGACGATTCGACGCCAGCTTGCGCAGCTGCCGAATCAGGCAGCGTCTTTGTCCTGTTTCTTCCGAATCAGTGGGAGTTTTTTCCCTTCGACCACGGCGCGATTGATCGTGACCTCAGCGATGTCTTCGCGGCTCGGCACATCGTACATGATGTCGAGCATGATCCGCTCGAGCATGGAACGCAGCGCGCGCGCTCCTGTGCCCTTCGTGACAGCCTGGGCCGCGAGAGCGCGCAGGGCATCTTTTGTTACGCTCAGCCGCACACCTTCCATCGAGAAGAGCTTCGTGTACTGCTTGATCATCGCGTTCTTCGTCTCGGTCAAGATCAGGACCATCTCATCTTCGGTCAGCGCGTCGAGAGCAGTAACGACCGGAAGACGACCGATGAACTCCGGGATCATTCCGAAGCTCAGCAAATCTTCCGGCTCGACATTCCGCACGGCCTGTTTCGCGAGCGCTTCTTCGACTTCGACGCTCGGGCTGTTGAAGCCCATCGTCCGTTTGCCGATGCGCTTCTGCACAATTTTTTCGAGCCCGACAAAGGCGCCACCGCAGATGAACAAGATCTTCTCAGTGTTCACCTGGATATACTCCTGATGCGGATGCTTCCGCCCGCCCTGCGGGGGGACATTACAGGTGCTGCCCTCAAGAATTTTCAGGAGGGCTTGCTGCACTCCTTCGCCCGAAACGTCACGAGTAATGCTCACGTTGTCCGTTTTGCGCCCGATCTTGTCGATCTCGTCAATGTAAACGATACCGATCTCGGCCCGTTTCACGTCGTAATCGGCGTTCTGGAGCAGGCGAAGAATGATGTTCTCGACGTCTTCGCCGACATAACCGGCTTCTGTTAATGTGGTCGCGTCCGCAATACAGAACGGCACATCCAGAATCTTGGCGAGCGTCTTCGCCAGCAGCGTTTTTCCGGAACCGGTGGGGCCGATGAGCAGAATATTGCTCTTCTCAATCTCAACTTCGGCAAAAGGATCCGGCTGAAAGGCGGCCGAAGAATCAGCCGGCGGCGCGCTTTGCAGCACGCGTTTGAAGTGGTTGTGCACCGCCACGGAAAGTGTCTTTTTTGCCACCTCCTGTCCGATGACATACTGATCGAGCGAGCGCCGGATCTCAGCGGGCTTAGGCACCCGGATATTTGAGGACTGCCGCCTCGCGTCTTCGTTCAGTTCCTTATCGAGAATGCTCTTGCAGACGTTGATGCAGCTGTCGCAAATATAGACGCCGGGACCGGCGATGAGTTTGCGCACCTCCGCGTGGCTTTTGCCACAGAAGGAGCACATCGTGAGATTGGAAGCGCGGGCCATGAGTTGCCGCTCTAAAAGCAGTTCCTATTCCTCGACTTTGTGCGGCAAAGCCGCCTCCGCAATCGCGGTCGATTCCTTCGGCACGACACCGTCGAGCAGTTTGGCTTCCTTGCGTGATTTAATTACTTCGTCTACCAGACCGTAATCCTTCGCCTCGGCGGCCGAGAGAAAGTAATCGCGATCTGAGTCGAGCCGCACCTTGTCTTCCGGCTGTCCGGTGTGAGAAGAAAGAATTTTAATTAAGCGCTTCTTCAGCTTGAACATGTATTCGACTGTCCGCTCGACATCGCTGGCCTGACCCTGAGCACCGCCCGAGACTTGGTGAATCATGATGTCGGAGTTCGGCAAAGCGAAACGCTTCCCTTTCGTTCCTGCAGAGAGCAGCACGGCCCCCATACTCGCGGCCATGCCGAGGCAGTAGGTCGTGACGTCGCAGGTTAAAAACTGCATCGTGTCGTAGATGGCCAGGCCCGCCGTAACAGATCCGCCCGGCGAGTTGATGTAGAGATTAATGTCTTTCTTGCCGTCCTCCATTTGCAGGAAGAGCAGTTGGGCAATGACCAGGTTGGCGATGTGATCGTCGATCGGCGTGCCGATGAAAACGATCCGATCCTTGAGCAGCCGCGAGTAGATATCGTAGCTGCGCTCCCCCCGCCCGGTTTGCTCCACCACCATCGGAACAAGCACAGATTGAGAGCGGTTGATGTTGGGCAAAGTCATGACTTTAAGATTTGGAAGCGGCGGCCGCTGGCGTTTCAGAGAGCGGCTCAAGGCTAACATTCGACTTTAAGAAATCAATTGTCTTGCCCAGCAGAACCTCTTCCGCGAGCCCCTCCAGCCGGTCGTGCTCTTCGATCTCTTTCCGCATTTTCTCCACCGAGACGTTGTAGTGTGAGGCCTGCGCCCGGATGCGCTCGTCGATTTCTTCACGAGTCACCTGAAGTTTCTCCTGCTCCGCGATCCGATGCAGAATAAAGTTGGTCTTCAGACGATGCGCTGCCAGCGAGCCGGCCCCCTCAATCAGCTCTTTCTCTTTGCCTTTCAGCATCTCGTCGGGCACGCCGCGCTCCCGATTTCGGTGCACCAATTCATTCAATGCACGCCGTGTTTCGCTCTTCAGCAGTGCAGGTGGCAGATCAAAGCTTATTTGCTCGTGCAAAAACCGGATGATTTCCGCTTCCTTTGCCCGCTCCAATTCCTGTTCTTTTTCGTGTTCGAGGTTGTGCTCGATCGCGTGGCGCAAGTCAGGCAGCGTTTTGTCCGGCATTATTTTCGCCGCGAACGCATCGTCGAGCTCAGGCAAAACTTTTTGTTTAATCTCGTTCAACGTCACCGCGTAGTCCGCGCGTTTGCTTGCCAGCTCCGGCACCGGAAAATCTCCCGGGAACTCAACCTGAACACTCCGAGTCTCGCCCGTCGTCATGCCGGCGATCTGCTCCGTGAACTCGGGCAGGAAATTACCCGGCGCGACGTGAAGCCAAAACTTCTTCCCACCGTGAAGATTTTTGCTCGCTTCCGGGACGATGCTGCTGATCGGCACGCCATCAATCGCCCCTTCAAAGTCAATGACGGCAAAATCTCCCATCCCGAGTGCACGCTCTGGCACGTCGGTAAAATCAGCGGCCTGATCACGCAGTCTTTCCAGCGCTTGCTCGACTTCCGCCTCGCTCACTTCCGCGGAAGGCAAACGCACCGGGATGTTCTTGTAGTCGGGTAACTCAAACTCCGGTGCGGTCACGACCGTCGCGCAGAATCGCATCGAGCGATCGTCAGCGAACTCGACATTTTCCAGGTTCGTTAGGGAGACAACGCGAAGCTGCTTTTCCGCAATCGCCTCATGGTAGCTCTTGGAAACTAGTTTCTTTGTCAGTTCCTCCTGAATTTCCTTTCGGAATTTCTTTTCAATCACGGGTCGAGGCGCTTTGCCCGGTCGATAACCAGGAATTCGCGCATAGCGGGCGTAGTTGCTGGCGATCGAATCCCATTCCGATCGAACTTCTTCCGGAGGCAGTTCGATCTTAAGCGTGGCCACACTATGGGGCTGCCGTTCGACTTCAATTTTCATGCGCGGAACCGACGTTAAGGGCGCGTCCCGTGATGCGCAAACAAGCTAACCTGCACTTCAAGCCGCACCTCAGGTAGGGTGTCCCATTAACGAAGCGCAACAACTTCTTCCCCGCGCACGTAAACGGAGCGCGTTTGCGGAAGACCAAAGTAGTAGGCCAGTTCGCGGTAATCCTCGTAGTCAAAGATCGCGAAGTTCGCCAGTTTTCCGGCCTCCAGTGAGCCGATGTTCCCGCCGCGCCCGAGGCTGTAAGCAGCATTGATCGTCGCCGCGGTGACGCCTTCCGCGGGCGTCATCTTCATGTGGGTCGTCGCCAGCGAAAGAACCATCGGAATCGACGGTGTGGGGGAAGAGCCAGGATTGAAGTCGGTTGCCAGCACGACTGCGAGCCCTGCGTCGATCATGTCGCGCGCGCGCGGAAATCGAAATTTGCCAAGTGCGTAAACGGAGCCGGGCAGAAGCACCGGCTGAACCCGCGCGCGCTCCATCGCCGCGATACCATCGTCTTGCGTTTGTTCGAGATGATCAGCCGTCGTCGCCGACAGCTCCGCCGCGAGGACGGCTGCGCCTGAATTTGTGAGTTGATCCGCATGCATGCGGAGACCAAATCCCTGCTGCTTCGCAGCGCCAAGAATTTTCCTGGAAGGTTCGATCCCGAAGTAACCGCGCTCGCAGAAAATGTCGCAGTACTCCGCCAGCCCGTCCCTTGCGACTTGCGGAAGCATCTCGTTGATGACCAGATTGACATACCGCTCCGAATCAGCCGCATATTCGTCCGGCACCGCATGCGCGCCAAGAAACGTGGGTACGAAGTCCAGCGGAGTCCGCGATTTTAGATCGCGAATCACGCGCAATAACTTCAATTCATCGGCAACGGAAAGACCGTAGCCGGATTTCGCTTCCAGCGTCGTGGTACCGCACTGCAAGAACCAGCGCGCGTGCTTCAATGCCTGCCGGCAAAGCTCCCCCTCCGTGGCTGCGCGTGTCTTGCGCACAGTTGAGGAAATTCCGCCACCACGCGCCGCGATTTCCTCGTAGGTCACGCCGCGCACGCGAAGCTCGAACTCGTCCACGCGATCGCCGGCAAAAATTGGATGCGCATGAGCGTCCACAAAACCGGGCAGGACTACGCGCTCACCTGCATCGACAAACTCCGCATCGTCTGGCGCGGTGCGTTTGATCTCGTCCGATGTAGCGATGCTACTAATAATCCCGTCTCGGGCGAGGAGCCCGCCGTTGCGCAGAAGTCCGAGCTCATCCATCTCCGAGCCGATCCGCGGCCGTGCCGGCCCCCCGAGCGTAACGAGTTGCGAAGCGTTGACGAGCGCGAGTGTCTTCACTTGGCGCCCCGCTTGAGCATTCCCGACGCGAACGCGAGCAGGAACGAAGCAGCCGCCAGGCAGGTCACATCGGCAATGTCTTTGGTGGGATCGACTTCCACAATGTCCATGATTCGCACGCGCTCGTGCTGCCCACAAAGATGGGCGGCTTGTCGTAGCATCCAGGGCTGCAATCCTCCCGGACGCGAGCCCGAACAAGCCGGCGCAAATGCTCGATCGAGCACGTCCACATCCAGATCGACGTAGATGACATCTGCATTCTCACTCAGGTAAGCGAGCGCGCGTGCGACCAGGGTTTGGATGCCCGCCGCGTAGACCTCATCAACCGTCGCGACGGAAATGCCCGCCTCGCGAGCGACATCGGCATAGGCGGCGGAGTTTGCGAACGGCTGAATTCCAATTTGCACAATCTGGGAACCCGGGACGCCATCCCGCAAGAGAGCACGGATAGGGTTTCCATTTGTTAGGCCGCGATTCAGATCCCGGAGATCATGGTGCGCATCGAAAGTCAAAATGCCACAGCGTTCGAGTGGAACGCCCAACCCGAAAACTCCAGCGCGCGTGATCCCATTGTCGCCTCCGAGCAGAACGACTCCGTCGCCGCCGGCCTTTGCGCGCTGAATCGAACCCACCGTACGAGCAAAATTCGTATCCCAATACGCCTCCGAGAGCGGAACGTCTCCAAACTCCCTTACGGTGAGCCGCTCAACGTCAATCGCAGCATCCTCATCGAACAAGCTATAGCGTGCCAGGGCTGCGCGAATCGCCTGTGGTGCCAGATCGCATCGCTCCGCCGAGCCGGAGCTGTTCATCGGCACACCCAAAACAGCGAGTGAGACGTTGCTCTTGATCCGCTGCGCTTCGCCGCTGCCAGAAAGCCACTGCGAAGCACGCGGCCAGTTTGGATCTTCCCAGCTCAAACGCGTGCTTCCAAGTGAGTCAGCTTGCAATCAGCCCAGTTTGCGCACCACAATCTGGTGGATTCTCTCAAACTCCAACTCGGATTCGACGGTGATTCTCTGAAGCTTTTCGTGAAGAGCGGTCTTCATTTTCTCGTCCTTCAGACTTGCCAGATTTATCTGCACGTTCATCGCCGCTCCCTGGATACAAGCGCGTGATCCGAGCAGACCAACCCCTACATCTGAAATCGAAGCAGGGTTTCCGTTTTCTGCCATTTCACCAAGAATCCTGTAAGTCTTCGACGCGGTTTCCATGACCCGCAGCGGAATCTCTGCGGCATATCTGTTCGCCTCTTGAATAGCGGTGGCACGCGCGCCTTTCTCTTCCGCTGACTCTTTTGGGAGACCAAATGCCTCCATCACTTTGTTAAAGGCAGCCGTGTCTTCATCCACCAGAAACAGCAATTCATCCTTCAGTTGCTGCGCCTTGACGGCCCATCCACTGAAGTAATCAAGCTTGTCATCCCACCCCCGTTTCCCGGCGGAAAGATTAGCAACCATTCCAGCAAGCGAAACGCCCAAGGCGCCCATCAAAGCAGCCACAGAACCGCCGCCTGGCGCAGGGGAATCGCTCAGCGTCTCGTTACAGAACTGGCGCAGGTTCAATTTCAAAAGCGATTTTTTTGCGACTGCTTCCATCTTGATCTCGATGATCTTCTCTTTCGGATCGAACGGCTTCAGCTCGCTCAATCCCATCGAGCGGATTGCGATCGCAATAAGCTCTTCTTCTGCGACGCCTTCCGACCATTTCTGTTTGCGCAGATAGTATCTCCCCGCCTCGGTCAGGCATTTCTTCGGCAGCATCCCCACCACTTCCGAACCTGTGACGCGCATCCCGCGTTTGCTGGCTGCTTCCTCGCAGGCATCAAACGCCGCATGTAAGGGCGTTTCTTCGAGATTGGTCAGGTTCATCGAGACCTGCGCAATGCCATATTCTTCCACATACCAGCCGATAGCTTTTACGTGCTTCAGCTTTCCCGGAACTCGCACAGGTTCGCCGTTTGCATCGAGCACCGGCTTTCCCTGCGGCGTGCCGTCGTCGGTTTTCACTCTACCGTTCTCTCTCACGTCGAACGCGACCGAGTTGGCGCGTCGGACGGCGCGCGTATTCAGGTTCACGTTGTAAGCGACCAGGAATTCCCGTGCGCCAATCGCTGTCGCGCCTGATTTCTCGTTGAAAACGGCCGGCCCGAAATCAGGCTTCCAGGCGACTTCTTTTATCTTCTCGAAAAAGCCCTCGTATTCACCGGCGCGAATGACGGACAGATTGGAACGAGCCTCACCTCGTGCTGCCTTTTCGTAGAGATAAACTGGAATCTTCAGCTCATCGCCCACGCGCTTTCCCAACTGGTTCGCGCAGGCGATCGCTTCTTCCCAGGACACGCCGCTCACCGGGATGAAGGGGCAAACATCCGTCGCGCCCATCCGCGGATGGGCACCCTTGTGTTTGCGCATATCGATCAACTCCGCCGCTTTCTCGAATCCCCGGAAGGCCGCTTCCACCGTGGCTTCAGGACTGCCCGCAAAGGTGACCACTGTCCGGTTCGTACTGGCACCGGGATCCACGTTGAGCAGGGAAATTCCTTCCACCGATTCAATCGCGGCGGTGATTTGTCCGATGATCTCCGAGTCGCAGCCCTCAGAAAAGTTCGGCACGCACTCGATCAGTTTCTGCATGACTTCTCCGCTGACAAGAGCTGGCCAGGCGACTTCATTGGCGTCTAGTCCCAAGAGAGAGATGCCTGCTGTGATGACGCACAACCAGGATCTGAACGGCATCATCGACGATACGAAACAGAAAATGATAAGGGAAGCGTTGCAGGTTCACTCGCCGGATATCCCGCTCTCGAATCGAAAAATATCCGGGGCGCGCCGCCGCCTCTGCCAACAAATGCCGCAACTCTAAATAGAACTCGTTTGCAAGTTCTGGAGGGGCCACCTGCTCGTAATAATCCATGATCCTGTCGATATCCGAGTAAACCTTCGGATGGACAGCATCAGCTTCGGCGGCGGCGTTCGATCTGTCGGTCGAGCTGCTCCAGCGAGATGCCCGATGACGGATTCGCATCGAGCTCCGCGTCCCGCCGCTGCGCCTCAGCGATTCCTTCATCCTCGTCGTGCAGAACGGATGGAAGCGATCCCAGCAGATGAGCCGCGAGGACGGCTCGCTGGCTCTCGGACAAATCCAGCGCGAGTTTCTCCACTTCAGCAATTGTAGCCACGAACGCCAGTATATTGGACGGCGTTTTGATGAGCAAGCGCTCCGACATCTTCGCGGCGCAGCCTTCTGACGCAGGGATCGAGAATCGCCCGCCGCCATTGCTCGGATAATATTTAATATTCAGACGTGACCATTCCCCGCGTTCCGTTCCCCGCGTTCATGTTCGACGGCGTTCCCCGCGCCGGCCGACTAGTGGCCTGTATCAGTGAGTTCTGCTGCATGCGCGGTTGTAGCCGGGGGCGCTGACCCCGGCTCGCTCGG
>JACDBM010000140.1 GCA_013694945.1 Chthoniobacterales bacterium | reverse complement strand
GGGTGCGCTCACTTCCACTCTGGTAAGCTCAACCTCGTGCGATGACCACCGCGAACAAGATCACGATTATCCGCATCCTTCTGATTCCCGCGTTCGTGACCATGGCGATTTACTATGGGCAGAGCGTGCAACGTGGCGAGCCGCTGGAGTGGCAACGCTACGCCGCAATTATTATCTTCCTCGTAGCGGCGGCGAGCGACGGACTGGATGGTTATGTCGCGCGTCATTACCATCAACGCAGCACGCTGGGCGTTGTTCTCGATCCGATTGCGGACAAGGGCCTTCTCTTGAGCGGCATCATCACTCTCAGTATCAGTAGCTGGAGCGAAATTGATCCGGACTACGGGAGATTTCCAGCCTGGTTTCCCGTCCTTGTGATCACTCGCGACCTGGTCATTCTCGTCGGAAGCGCTGTTTTGCATCTGCTGAATGGGACGGTCAAGGTGCGGACGAGTTGGACGGGCAAAGTGGCCACAGTGTTGCAGATGGCAGCGCTCGCATGGGTGATGTTGCAACTGCGTTTTCTCCCTCTGGTCTATGTTGTCGCGGCGGCGGGGTTCTTCACGTTTGTTTCTGGAGTCATCTACGTCATGGACGGCGTGCGGCAGTTGCAGGCAGAGGGGCACGCAAATGCACGGGTGCAGTAAGGTGGAGGCTCGCCCCGTTAAGCATGACCAGTCGAACGGTCGAGAGTTTGCGGGTGAAGTCGCCATCGTTGGGCGGCCCAATGTCGGAAAGTCCGCATTGTTCAACCGGCTCGCCGGCCGGAACATCGCGATTGTACACGACCAGCCAGGCATTACGCGGGATCGGCTGGCTGCTCCGTGCACGAAGGGGGCGCGGCCATTTCTCATTTGGGATACCGGCGGGATCGGCGGCGCAGGTGAGACCGAGCTGACCGCGCAGGTGCGGATGGCGGCCGACGCGGCCATGCGCGAGAGCGATCTGATCCTCTTTGTGGTCGATGCGCAACACGGCCTTGCTCCGATTGATCAGGAGTTGGCCGCGATGTTGCGAAAATCGCGCACACCGGTTGTGCTCGTGGTGAACAAGATCGACGACCCAAAACATGAGGCGCTCGAGGCAGATTTTGCACGGATGAGCTTCCCGCGCGCGGTGCCGATCAGCGCGGCGCATGGCCGTGGCATCGGCGAACTGTTGACCACGATTGATGAGCTTCTGCCGGCGGAAGACAGCGGGACGGTCTCGACAACGGAAGGCCAGCCCATAAACAAAGAACCGATCGCGCTGGCGATCATTGGCCGGCCAAATGCCGGCAAATCCTCCTTGATCAACTCCGTCCTCCGCGATCAACGCACGATCGTGAGCGAAATCCCGGGAACGACCCGGGACGCAGTGGACATCGCCTATGAGCGTGAAGGACAAAAATTTTTCCTGATCGACACCGCCGGCATGCGGGCGCGCAGCAAGCACTCGACTTCCGTGGAGGTATTTAGCGTAATGCGCGCGGAACGGACTGTTCGACGCGCCGGCCTCTGCGTGCTCGTGGTCGACGTCACCAGCGGTGTCACCTCGCAAGACAAGAAGATTGCCGGGCTAATTCAGCAGGCGCACAAACCGTCCCTCGTGGTCCTGAATAAATGGGACCTGGTCAAGCCCGGACGCGGTGCGAAGGCCGCCATGCAAGAGCTCGTTAGCGTGACTCGCGAGCAACTCTTCTTCCTTGATTACGCTCCCATCCTCATCGCCTCGGCAGCCACGGGGGAGAACGTCCTGGAGCTCTTCGCGTTGTTTGCGGAAGTGCAGCGTGCCGCTCGCGTCCGGATCGGAACCGGCGTTCTCAACCGGATGCTGAGGTTGGCGTTCGCAGAGAATCCGCCGCCGCTCATCGGCACGCAGCGCCTGAAGCTCTTCTACGCCGCACAGTCGAAAGGGGACTCGGAACGAGCGATCGATCCGCCCGAGTTCATTCTTTTTGTGAATCAGCCGAAGCTGTTGAGCGATCCGTACAGTCGCTACCTTGAGCGCAGGATTCGCGATCTCGAGCCATACAAGGGATTGCCGGTTTTGCTTACTTGCCGCGCCCGCAGCCAGCGCCGCGAAGAGTAGAAGACGCTGCGCCGTTTTCGGCGACAGTGTCGGCGGCTGGCCGCGAGAGATTGATCGAACGTTCTCCTGCGCGCGCCTGTCTCACCCGTCTTTATGAAGTCAACGCAGGAAATAACTCACGACGTCCAGGAGCTCGGCCAATGGATTCCCCCGCTGCGAGAGCAGGTCAGCCGCGTCGTGGTCGGGCAGAAATACCTCGTCGATCGTCTCCTGCTCGGCCTGCTCGCGAATGGTCATATTCTGCTCGAAGGTGTTCCCGGTTTGGCGAAAACGTTGACGGTCAAAACGATCGCGGCCGCGATCCAGACCGGTTTCCAGCGCTTGCAGTTCACGCCCGATCTCTTGCCCGCGGACCTGATCGGCACGCTCATTTACAATCCGCGCAGCGGCGAGTTTACGACCAAGCTCGGCCCGCTTTTCTCGAACCTGATTCTCGCCGACGAGATCAATCGCGCTCCGGCTAAAGTGCAGAGCGCCTTGCTGGAGGCGATGCAGGAACGCCAGGTCACGATCGGCGATCAAACTTATCCTCTTTCCGATCCCTTCCTGGTGCTCGCCACCCAGAACCCGCTCGAGCAGGAAGGCACATATCAGCTTCCGGAAGCCCAGCTCGATCGTTTCATGTTGAAACTAAATGTCGGCTATCCACGGAAGGCAGAGGAGCGGACGATCCTCGATTTGATGGCGACTTCGGCGCCGAATCTGGAGGTGTCTCCTGTGGTGGACCCGCAGCAGATCATCGCCGCGCGGGCGGTGGTAAATAGCATCTACATCGACGAGCGCGTGAAAGATTACATCGTGGACGTGGTTTGGGCGACGCGCGAACCGGCGTCCTTCAATCTGAAGCTCGAAGGCTTGATTCGTTATGGGGCCTCACCGCGCGCCACGATCTTCCTCGCCCTGGCCGCGCGCGCGCATGCCTTTTTGAACGGACGCGGTTACGTCACGCCGCAAGATGTCAAGAGCATCGGGCACGACGTCCTGCGGCATCGCGTCATCGTCAGCTACGAAGCCGAAGCGGAGACCATCTCGAGCGAGACAATCATCGAACGCATCTTCGCTGGCCTGCCGGTGCCGTGATCAGTCGACTCTCACGCCGCCTGCGGGCGACTTTCCACATTGATGATCAGCAAAGGATTGGTGTGCTCGGACGCTTTCTCTTTCTCGATCCAGATATGCAATACGCCGGTGCAGGCATCCAGACGAAGTCGGCATGTGGCACCATGATTTTGCGACGATCGGCCACCCGCACGTAAAAATCTCGAAAGGGACTACTTCTCAATCGCTTTCGAATCTCTTCCAGCATTGCTCCATCATGCGACATGACCGTTTAAAAAACACGTGACCGAGACCGAGCAAACTCCCGCCGAGATCCTGAAAAAGATCCGCACGCTCGAGATCAAAACCAAAGGTCTCGTGCAGACCGTATTCGCCGGCGATTACCACAGCGTCTTCAAGGGACGCGGGATGAATTTCGATGAAGTGCGCGAGTATCAGCCAGGCGACGAAATCCGTGCGATTGACTGGAATGTGACGGCAAGGCTCGGGACGGCATACGTCAAGAAATTCACAGAAGAGCGCGAGTTGACGGTGATGCTGGTAGTCGACGTCAGCGCCTCGGGCAATTTCGGCAGCGTCTCGCAGTCCAAACGTGAACTCGCCGCGGAGATCGCCTGCCTTCTGGCGTTCAGCGCGATTCGAAACAACGACAAGGTCGGTCTGCTTCTCTTTACTGATGAAGTCGAGCTTTACATTCCGGCGAAGAAAGGGCGTTCGCACACGTTGCGCTTGATCCGAGAAATTCTTTTCTTTCAACCGCAGGGACGCCGAACCGACCCAGCCCTGGCTTTGCGTTATCTGAACAAAGTGGTGACGCGTCGCGCCGTTGTCTTCTTCGTCTCGGATTTCCAGACCGGTGACTTCTCGCGCGAGCTCGCCGTAAGCGGACGCCGGCACGATTTCATCGCGATCCACGTGCAGGACGAGCGCGAGAAGATTTTGCCGAACGTCGGAATTATCACGCTCGAGGATGCCGAGACCGGCGAGCAGATCGAAATCAACACCGCCGACCGGAGCACGAGGACGCATTTCGCGGAACTGGCCGAAGCGCGCGCCGCGGAATTGATGCGAACCCTGCGCCGCAACAATATCGACACCATCTCGTTGCAAACTGGTCTCGATTATCTTCCCAGCCTCCGCTCGTTCTTTAAGCAACGCGAGCGGCGCATGGCCGTTCGTTAGACTGGTTTGTATGCGCCTCTTCCTCGCTCAGGAATTCCACGACATTTCGCCCCCGGTTGATTACTCATTGATCCCGGCCTGGGTTGTGTTCGCGGTCGCGTTCGTAACGCTGGCCGCGTTGGGCCTTTTCACGTGGTGGATCATCCGCTGGCGGCAACGGCCGAAGCCGGAGCAAACGCCTCGCGCTCGCGCGCTCGAGCTCCTCCAGCGAGCACGCGCTGAAATCAGCTCTTCGACTCCGTATGAGTTCAGCATTCGCGTCTCCGACATCGTGCGCCGGTATGTTGTCGAGCAGTTCCAGTTACCGGTTACCCGCCAGACCTCCGTAGAATTCCTCGAGGTGATCGCAAACTCTTCGACCTTTTCCGAAGACGATCGTTCTCTCCTCGGAGATTTCCTGAGCCGCTGTGACTTGATCAAATTCGCGCGTTACGAAGCGAGCGCCGCGGACAGCGAGCTGTTGCTCGAAGAAGCGACCCGCTTCGTGCAAGGAGGGAAGCTTGAACCTGCGTAGCTGGCTGCCCGAGGACACCGCACTCACCTTCGCGCATCCGTGGCTTTTGCTGCTCTTGCTCGCGCTGCCGCTGCTCGCATATTTGCGTGGCCGCAGAGGGCCGGCTGCGGCGCTCCTGTTCTCATCCACAACAGCTTTGCATGGGCTTGGCAAGTCGAGCAAAACACGCGTAGGCCAGCTTTTGCGCGCGCTTCTTTTTCTCACGCTGGCGCTCTTCATCGTCGCGCTCGCGCGACCGCGTTTGGGAAAAAGTCTCACGCAAGTCCAGGCGAGCGGGATCGACATTATCCTCGTGATCGACGTTTCCGGCTCGATGCTGATCAAGGACTTCACCGTCGGAGGGGATCCTGCGACACGCGTGGACGCGGTGCGCGAAGTCACGCGCAAGTTCATCGAAGGTCGGCCTAACGACAGGATCGGCCTGATCGCGTTCGCGGGTCGCCCATACGTCGTTAGTCCAATGACCCTCGATCATGACTGGCTCCTGCAGAATCTCGACCGGTTGCGCGTCGGGCTGGTGGAAGATGGGACCGCCATCGGCTCCGGAATGGCGGCAGCCGCCAGCCGCCTGAACGACAAAGCCTCCAAAAGCCGTGTTCTCGTGCTCCTGACCGACGGCGAAAACA
>JACDBM010000139.1 GCA_013694945.1 Chthoniobacterales bacterium | reverse complement strand
AGCCCCGGTCCAGGTGACGTTTGGTTGGAAGCAGCAATCGCTGCCGATCGCGCTGGAACTATTGGACTTCGAAGTGCAGCGTAATGAAGGGAGCGACAGCCCGGCGGGATTCAAGAGCACGGTGCGCGTGATCGATCGTGAAGGCGGCACGGCTACGGGGCAGTGCTGGATGAACAATCCCTTCAGCTATCCCGGCCAACTCTGGCGGACCTGGACCGGTCTGACCTACAAAATGTCTCAAGCATCTTGGAATCCTGAGAACCTCAACCAAAGCACCATTCAGATCCTGCGCGATCCGGGTTGGCTCCTGAAATGGGTGGGTTCGGTTCTAATCTGCACGGGCATCTTCATGCTGTTCTATGTGAAAAGATTCCGTCGCCCCTCGGTCGCGGCTTCACCAGTGGCCCCGGCGAAGCGGACGCGGGAATCTGATCTCGTGGCGGCGGGAAACTGAAGAGACGCAGGCGAAACTGCCTATGCGAATTGTTGCCTTGCTGCTGTTGGTAGCGCTGACCGGATGCGGTTCCGCGCGTCGCAATATGGAACGTGAAGCGGCGCGCTCCGCGAAACGGCTCGACCGGGAAGTGGCAAAGGCGCGGCCGGCACGCGCTTCGAACTGGGGCTACTTCAGCGGACCAGTCGAGACGCGCTGGGAGAATGATGGTGTGACCATGGTGCTCCTGAACGAGCTGCGTTACAGAGATCCGTATGGCGAAGTCTGGGTCGCTCCGGCTGGCTCACGCGTGAACGGCGCATCGGTGCCGCGCGCGTTTTGGAGCCTCATTGGGGCGCCTTTCGAAGGCAAGTATCGCAACGCTTCCGTCCTGCACGATGTAGCCTACGAGGAACAAACTCGCTCCTGGCAAGACGCTGACCAAATGTTTTACAACGCCATGCGTTGCAGCGGCGTGGGCGCGGTGACGGCCAAGACGATGTATTACGCACTGCGCCGGCATGGCCGTCATTGGAAGCATCGGCAGGCGTTTTCTGTGCAATCAGCCTCGGACGCTCGTTCGAGTGCCGTCATTCCAGAAGACGTGGGCGAAATCCGACGTTGGATCCAGGCGAACGATCCAAATCTTGATCAGATCGAGACGCGCGCGAACGAAAGCCGCTGAGGTTTCGCGTAATTGTTAGCTCGCGCGCGTCTCGGTCGCCTCTGAAAATTCGGCCGCGGAACCGCGCAGTGCCACGAAGCTCGCGTTGAAGCGGGCGGCAAGGATACCTTTTTCCTCTACCCTGACTTGAAGCTGAATCCTCGCCTTCCCTGATTCTCGAAAGCCAGCGCGGAACGCTTCCAATCCCCGGGGAGAGATTTTCTCGCACACCGCCCGAATGGATTCTCGGACCGGGCGGAGAAAGCGGATCGAGCTGGCGCGAATGACAACATGAGCTGATTCCTCGCGCAGCTCCAACCAAAGGAAAGCGTATCCAGCCAGCGTGGCGACGGCATTGATACTGCCGCCAAATGCGGTCTGCAGATGGTTATGGTTCAGCGCGACGGGTGCCTCAATCGCGAAAGTGTGGTCGCCGTCGCGCAGAACACGCAATCCCATGGCGCGCGTCAGCGGGATGCGTGCATGCAGGAATTTTTCAGCCTGGTGCAGTGAGTCTTCGTTCAAGGATTCTTAATAGCTGCTGCCAGGCGGCGATCGGCGCGCAGCGAAAATTTGGCTCAACCCGGCGCGACTCTTTCCGAACCCGCAGTCCATCTTAGCGAGGGAGCCAGAAATTAAGCGACCTGACGCGCCGAACTCTAGGCCGCCGCAGAACCTGGCTTGGGGCGGGATGTAATCCTCGCGCTGCCGATGAAGGTCGCGTCATCGTCAACCACGAGTCGCGGCGCTTCAATGTCACCGCGCAACGTGCAACCCGCTCGCAGTTCGCATCTTTCCGCGGCCATGATGTTCCCGTCGATTGTGCCCAAGACCGTGACCGATCCTGCGCGGATGTCACCGCGGATTTGCGCGTTCTTTCCCACCGTCAGTTTGCCGGCGGATTGGATCGTTCCTTCGAGTTCGCAGTCCACCACCAACTCAGCTCCGAAGGTAAGAGAGCCGTGGATTAAGACGCCCTGCGAGAGAACCCCGCCCTCGGTCTTCCTCGTTTCCTGAGACGGCGCGTGTGAAGGCTGGTTTGACCAGCCATTTGAGGGTTCCTGAGGAGGGGGCTTGGTTGGTTCGGGTTTACGGGTGGGTGAAAACATCTTGCTTGAGTTTTTCTGGTCGCTTCAGCGCGTGACCGGGAAGCGCCAGTCCGGGTTCAGCGGCGATTAAACGAGCGTAGAAGCTTCGCAGATTTGCGGCGTTATCAATAGGGAAATTCCCGCAGCGCCCGCGTGCGATTCCCCGAACGGTTCGAAAAGCACGGCGTCGGCTCAGGGCGACTCAAACAAAGTCGCCCGGCAGCGGCGTCTTGCGTTTGTGAACACTAGGCGGCGAAAGACGGCGAAGTTTTTGCGCGGCCGACAATTCAGCATCTCGGATGAATCCAAACGACTGCGCACGCGCATCTCACCACAAGATGAGAGATGCAACGAACGCTTCCGGCCTGATAGAAGGATCAGGAACAAAGCCACAATCCTGTCCCGAAATCGACACGCTCAATCCCGCACTCGATACCCAAAATCTTTCCCGAACGTTGCGGGCAATCTCTGGAAGCTTCTACCAATCAGAAACTTGCAATCAACTTGAGTCCGATGGCATGCGCTTTGCATAGGCTTCATCCGTTAAGCAACTACTCCAATGAAAACTCAGACAACTACATCAGAACAGTTCGAATCGACCTACGCGTTAATCCTTCGATCGGAAGAGAAGGAACGCGGCGTGTCAGAAGCCTTGATCTATCTGCTCCTGATTTTAAGCGCAGTGTTCTCGATCTGGCAGGTGGCGCGGCAGCCGTTCCAATTGCCTACGGGTTCCATCATGCGCAATGCGCCCATCGCGCATACCGCAGACACCCAGCCCGCAGCTCGGGACGCCTAG
>JACDBM010000093.1 GCA_013694945.1 Chthoniobacterales bacterium | reverse complement strand
ATCGAGATTCGCAACTACGTGAAGAAGAAGCTGCAGTTTGCCGCAGTCGCGAAAATCATCATTGAGCGCGCCTGGAACAGCATTCGCGTAACGATTCATACGGCGCGTCCCGGGATCGTAATCGGGCGCAAAGGGGCTGAGATCGAGAAGATGACCGAAGAGATCTCGAAGATGGCTCAGGGCAAGCAGATCAAGATCGACATCCAGGAAATAAAGACTCCGGAACTCGACGCGCAGCTCGTGGCGGAGAATGTGGCTTTGCAGATCGAGCGCCGTATTGCTTATCGCCGCGCGATGAAAAAGGCGGTGCAGATCGCGATGGATTTTGGTGCGCAGGGAATTCGTTTGCGCAGCTCGGGACGTTTGAACGGCGCGGAAATTTCGCGCTCGGAATGGTATCGCGAAGGCAAGGTGCCGCTGCACACGCTCCGCACACCGATCGATTACGGTTTTGCGGAAGCAAACACGGTCTACGGCAAAATCGGCGTAAAGTGCTGGCTCTGTAAGAAGGAAGAAGCGCCGGTCGAACAGCCGCAGGCTCTGCCGCCACCACCCGCGCCGGCCGAAGTTTAGGATTCATAGAACATGGTCCATTTACGCCAGATAGTTGTAGCAACGGCGCTCTGTCGCCGTTCGGAGGCGCGCACTGCAATTGACGTCCGAAGCGTCCACAGAGCGACGCGGCTACAGCGCTGCGAACTTTAATCACGAGGAGACACTGACATGCCATTGATGCCCAAACGCGTGAAGTATCGCAAAACCCAGCGGGGAAGCCGCAAGGGAACGGCTTCGCGCAATCTTCGGATCGATTTCGGCGAGTTCGGTCTGCAAACACTCGAGCGCGCCTGGATCACCAACACGCAGATCGAAGCAGCTCGTGTCGCGCTCACGCGCAACATGAAGCGCAAAGGCAAACTCTGGATCCGCATTTTTCCGGACAAATCCGTGACCTCGCGTCCCCCGGAAACCCGCATGGGAAAGGGCAAAGGCCAGCCCGAATATTGGGTGGCAACCGTGCGGCCGGGGAACATTCTGTTCGAACTCGATGGCGTGACGGAATCCGTCGCGCGCGAGTCACTCCGTCTGGCTGCGAACAAGCTGCCGGTTCGCACCAAATTTTTGACCCGGCATCACGTAGCCGCTGCCTAACGAGACAGGAACCGCTTTGTCCTCCTCCAACGTTATTCAGCACAGCACCACGCCTCTGCTAGGAACAACCCGGAATGAAGTTTAAAGACATTCAGGAAATGAGCTCCGAAGAGCTCGCGACTAAGAAGCGTGATCTTCGGCAGGAGAGTCTGCATTTGCGTCTGCAACAGCAGAGCGGGCAACTTGAGCAGCCGAGCCGCTTGCGCTTGTTGCGCCGGGAGGTGGCACGATTAGAGACCGTGGTTTCGCAGCGCGCGAAAAAACAGGAGAAGAAATAATTTATGGCTGAAGCGACGAGAGAGCAGAGCACAACGGAAGCAACCGCTGCGAAGCGTGGAACGCGCAAGACACGCACGGGCGAGGTAATCTCGACCGGAATGAACAAGACGATCGTCGTGCAAACGACGGCGCGCGTGCCGCATGCGAAGTTCGGCAAAATTGTGAAGCAGCAGCGGAAATTTTACGCGCACGACGAGGAGAATACGGCAAAACGCGGCGACACCGTTCGCATTATGGAGACGCGACCGCTGAGCAAGCTGAAACGCTGGCGCTTGGTAGAAGTCGTCGCGAAGTAGGCGGCCGCCGAAAGTTTTATATGGTTTATATTCGATCCAGACTTGATGTGGCCGATAACAGCGGCGCTCGGATGGCGACGATGATCGGTGTCATTGGCCAAGGCACCAGTCAATCGGCCGGCATCGGTGACGTCATCACGGCGAACGTGAAAGAAGCGAGTCCGAACGGCACCGTCAAGAAAGGCGAAGTGGTCCGCGCGGTCCTTGTGCGAACGCGGCAGCCGATCAAGCGCGACGACGGCTCCGTGCTCCGGTTCGACAACAACGCAATTGTCATTATCGACAAGGACTTGAACCCGCGCGGCACCCGCATTTTCGGGCCGGTCGCGCGTGAGTTGCGTGAGCGCAGCTTCATGAAAATCGTCTCGCTCGCGCCGGAAGTTTTATGAACCGCCTCAAGCTGCACGTCCGCAAGGGCGACCAGGTGGAGGTGATCTCGGGGAACCATCGTGGTTCGACCGGGAAAGTGCTCGAAGTCATCGCCCGCAAAGAGCGGGTGTTGATCGAAGGCGTGCGCATGATCAAGCGGCATCTTAAGAAGTCACAGGATAACCCGCAGGGAAAGATCGCGGAGCGTGAAGGGCCAATCCACATTTCCAATGTGAAAGTGGTGGAGCGGGCAGAGCGCGGCAAAGGCAAGGCAAGAAAGGCGAAAGCGACAAAGCCGAAGGCGGAAAAGAAGAAGGCGCCCGCGAAGCGGAAAGCTGCGAAAGAAGAGGCCTAGGCGATGAAGAACGAATTTTACGACGACTACAAGAACCGCGTCGTTCCGGCGCTGCAGAAGGAGCGTGGCTACAAAAACGTGAACCAGATCCCGAAGGTGGAGAAGGTGGTGATCAACACCTCCGTCGGTTCACAATCCGATGTAAAGCAGGCCTTGGAAGATGCGAAGGCTGAGCTGGCACTGATCAGTGGACAAAAGCCGGCGGAAACGCGGGCGATAAAGAGCATCGCGAATTTCAAGCTACGTCAGGAGCAGGCGATTGGCGCGAAGGTCACTCTCCGCGGCGCGCACATGTATGAGTTTTTAGAGCGCCTCATCAAGACGGCCCTGCCTCGCATTCGCGACTTTCGCGGAGTTTCCCCCAAAGCGTTCGATGGAAACGGCAACTACACTCTGGGCGTTCCCGACCAGGCAATTTTCCCGGAGGTCGAGCTCGATAAAATCAAGCGCAACATCGGATTTGATGTTACCATCGTTACTTCCGCGCGAACGAACGAAGAAGCCAAATCGCTTCTCGCTGAAATGGGCATCCCCTTTAGTGATCGCGCGAAGAAACCCGTCGCAGCTCCTGCGAGCTAAGTATTTTCATGAGCACTGTTACTGATCCCATCGCCGATCTTCTCGCCCGTATGCGCAATGCCGCGACAGCGCAGAAGCACGAAATGTTTGTCCCTTATTCGAAGATCAAAGCGGAGATTGTTCGGATCTTGAAAGATGAAGGCTACATTACCGATTACGTGCTCGACAATGAGGCGACGCATCCACGGATCAAGATCACGAACAAGATCGCGAATCGTACGAGCGCGATCACCGGCTTGAAGCGCGTGAGCCGGCCGGGGTTGCGGCGTTATGTTGGAGCGCAGGAAATCCCGCGGGTGCTTGGAGGCATGGGCGTCTCGATTCTTTCGACACCGCGCGGAATTCTGTCTGGT
The DNA here is from genome assembly GCA_013694945.1 of Chthoniobacterales bacterium. Lineage (GTDB taxonomy): Bacteria > Verrucomicrobiota > Verrucomicrobiia > Chthoniobacterales > UBA10450 > JACCTI01. The sequence continues at coordinate 1,598 of JACDBM010000093.1, read as the reverse complement.
CGCGAAGCGAAGAAGCAAAACGTCGGAGGCGAACTGCTGGCTTACGTCTGGTAAGCGAGCTTGAAAGTTATGTCACGGATCGGAAACAAGGCGGTAGATATTCCCGAGAAGGTGAAGGTGAACATCAGCAATGATGGCGCCGTCGCCGTGGAAGGCCCGAAAGGAAAGCTAAATTGGCAACTGCCGCGCGAGATTAAAGCCAATGTGGCGGACAACCGAATCTCCCTGGTGCGCGGTGCGGAGACGCGCAGCGTCAAAGCGTTGCACGGTCTCTCGCGCAGTCTCGTGAGCAACATGGTTCAAGGGGTTAGCGCCGGCTTCACGAAGGATCTCATCATCGAAGGCGTCGGCTTCAAAGCGGCGATGCAGGGCCAGGTTTTGAACCTCAGCCTCGGTTTCTCGCACCCTGTGCTCTTCCCGGTTCCAGAAGGGATCAAAATCACAGTCACCGAGAACACGAAGATCAGTATTTCGGGCATCGACAAGAAAGTTGTCGGCCAAGTGGCGGCTGACATTCGCCGCTATTACCCACCGGAGCCTTACAAAGGCAAGGGCGTCCGTTACGCGGGCGAAGTGATCCGGCGCAAGGAGGGCAAGACGGTCCAGTAATATGAAGACGGATCGCAAAGAGATCAGGCATCGCATTCACACGCGCATCCGGAAACGCGTAAGTGGAACCGCGGAACGCCCTCGCCTCGCCGTCCATTTTTCCGGCAAGCATGTTTACGCGCAGGTGATTGATGATGACGCGGGCCGCACCCTGGCGGCCGCAGGCACAACCGAGGAGGGCTTTGGTAAAGCAGGCGCGAACCGCGCCGCCGCGGAAAAAATCGGCAAAACTGTCGCCGAGCGTTTGCTCGCGAAGAATGTCGACCGGGTAATTTTCGATCGCGGCGGCTTTCAATATCACGGCAAGGTAAAAGCTTTGGCCGACGCTGCGCGCGAAGGCGGTCTTAAATTTTAGAAGCTCATGGCACAACAGCACGGCGGGGGACGACGTCAGGAACGTCAAACAGACAAGAGCTCGGCAGCACGGGGGGACACGACGGAAAAAGTCGTCTTCATCAACCGTTGCGCGAAGGTCGTAAAGGGCGGCCGTCGTTTCAGCTTTAGTGCCTTGATTGTCGCCGGCGATCACGACGGGAAGGTTGGAGTCGGATTCGGCAAGGCGAACGAAGTTGCGGAAGCCATTCGCAAGGCTTCCGAAGCCGCCCGCAAAGGAATGGAGAAAGTCTCGCTCCACGAGAACACCATTCCGCACGAGACACTGGGCGAGTTCGGCGGTGGTCGCGTCCTGCTTCGTCCTGCTTCGCCGGGCACCGGCGTTATCGCGGGTGGCGGGGTGCGTGCGGTCGTGGAAGCGGCTGGGATCAAGGATGTGCTTGCGAAGTCGTTGGGCTCGAGCAACCACGCCAACGTCGTTAAGGCGACGATCGAAGCGCTACGGGGATTGCGGCGCAAGGATGAGATTTTCAGAACGCGGGGCATTCGCTCGGCCGTCGCGACGGCTGATGGAAAGGGTGAACAGTCATGATGCGGTTGCATAATCTGAAGCCGCGTCCCGGCTCCAGGCACCGCGTCAAACGGTTGGGCATCGG
>JACDBM010000091.1 GCA_013694945.1 Chthoniobacterales bacterium | reverse complement strand
TTCTCATTACGACGAGCTCGATCATTTTTATCGCGACGTCTGGGGCGATCATGTTCATCACGGGCTTTGGTTGCGCGGGGATGAAACGCACGATGAGGCCGTGCGGCAGTTGGCAGAGCTGATCGGTGCACGCGCGGGTGTTACAGCGGGCATGCGGCTCTGCGACATAGGCTGCGGCTACGGCGCAACGGCGCGGATTCTCGCAAGTCGCGGCGCTCGAGTCACTGCGATGACGATCTCGCCGGCGCAATTTTCGATTGCGCGGCGGCGAGAGGAAGAAGGCACCAATCCTCAATTCGTTTTGGGAGATTGGCTGGCAAATGAACTGCCGGCTGAGTTTTTCGAAGCAGCAATTGCGATCGAGAGCTCGGAGCACATGTTGGACAAAACGGGTTTCTTTCTACAAGCGCATCGAGTTCTTCGTCCGCGTGGAAGGCTCGTGATCTGCGCCTGGTTAGCCGCCGAAAAGCCGAGCCGCTGGGCAAAGACCTGGCTGCTCGAACCGATCTGTCGTGAAGGCCGCATGCCGGATTTGGGAAGCGTCACCGAATATGAGTCGCTGGCGCAGAACGCCGGCTTTCAGCTCGAGAAATTCGAAGACGTGACACGGCGCGTCGAGCGTACCTGGCCGGTGATCGTGCGCCGGCTCATTGCGAAGTTTGCCACTGAGCCGCGCTACCTCCGGTTTCTTTTCAACCCTCACGCGAAGAACCGCATCTTTGCGATCGCGATCCCGCGGATCTGGCTTGCATATCGCGTGAACGCGATGCGCTACGGCCTCTTCACCTTCGTGAAGGAATGATGCACTCGCAGCCTGTTTTGCGTGGGCGAGCAAGGAGGCAATCTCCCAACGGGTCGAACGAGAGACGCAGCGCAAACACACCGGCCGGGGTGATCCGCTCCCCATGTGGCTGGGCCGAGAACTATAGCTACCTCGGCTCAGAGACGTTCCGCGCCCGATCCTCGAAACGCGTGAATTCCTTCAGAAAGGTGAGCGGGATCTCGCCGACCGGACCATTACGCTGCTTCGCGATGATCAGCTCGGCTTCACCGGCTTTCTCCGCCCGCGCTTCTTCATCTTCCTCGTAGATTTCCGGCCTAACGAGTAATCCAACCAGGTCTGCATCCTGCTCGATGGAACCTGATTCACGAAGATCGCTTAGCCGCGGCTTCCCACCGGAACGCGCTTCGGGTTGCCGGTTCAACTGTGCGAGCACAATGATTGGAATCTTCAGTTCCTTCGCCAATCCTTTCAGACCCGCAGAGATCTCCGAGATTTCGAGCTGCCGGTTATCCTGCGCCCGGCGAGACATTGATCTCAGGAGTTGAAGATAATCGACTACGATCAACTGAATATTCTTCTGCGCCTTTAGCCGCCGCGCTTTGGCGCGCAACTCGAGGATGCTCAGACCCGCGCTGTCATCGATGAAAATCTCTGCTTCCGCCAGCTTTGAGGCTGCCGCGGTGAGGCTGGGAAAATCCCGCTCCGCGAGGAATCCTTCGCGCACCTTCTGGAGGTTTACGCGAGCGCGCGAGCAGAGCAGCCGTTGCACGAGCTGCTGGCTGCTCATCTCGAGGCTGAATACGGCGACTGGCAGTTTGCTGCTGATCGCCACGTGCTCCGCGATATTCATCGCGAGGGCCGTCTTACCCATGCTCGGCCGTGCCGCGATCACAATCATCTCGGCTTCATGCATTCCGTTCGTCATCCGATCCAACTCGGCGAAGCCAGTGGAAATACCGGTGATCCCACCGCGGCGCTCCCAGAGTTGCTCGATTGATTCGAGCGCCCCCATAACCTGCTCTTTCATCCCGGGCATCTGCCCGCGGAAGCGATCCTCGCCCACAGCGAGAATCTTCGCTTCAATCTCGTCGAGGAGATTATTGACCTCGTCTTGCTCTTCGTAGGAACGCCGTACGCTCTCCGTGCAAGCGGCGATGATCTCTCGGAGGATAAACTTCTCCCGGACAATTTCCAGGTAATAGCCGACGTTAGCGGCTGTCGGCACGAAGGTGAAAAGGCTCGTCACGAAAGAGGCGCCGCCGATTGCATCGAGCACATTTCGATCACGCAAGACTTGCGTGAAGGTGATCAGGTCGATGCCTTGGGCGGCGTTCCAGAGCTCCACGAGATGGCTGTAAATCGTCTGGTGTGCCGGAATGTAGAAATAGCCTTCGTTAATTTTTTCGACGCACTCCGCGATGATTTCACGCGGCGAGATGAGCATGGAACCGAGCACACCTTGCTCGGCTTCGACGCTGTGCGGCAGCGTGCGACCAACATCTTGCGGGAAAGGTGTGAGGCGATGGTGAGTAACTTTATCGCCGTTTCGCGGAGCCGAGCCTCGGCCAGCGCCATTCGCCGCTGATTTACGAGGCCCCTCAGGATTCCTCCCTTGGGGATCTCTCGGCATTTTATCGTTTGTCGCGTGTGTGCGGAGAGCGAGTCCGTGCTTTAGGCTCAGGCGCTTCTTCAGCAGCAGCCTTTGGTTCGGTCGCGGATTTGACAGTAAACTTCAAAGTCGCGGTCACGTCGGGATGTAGCTTGATCGCGATCTCCTGATCGCCGGTCGATTTGATGGGATGTTCGAGCACGATCCGGTGACGCTCAAGGTCCGCGCCGAGCTCGTTTTTGATGCGAGTCGCAACGTCGTTTGCGGTGATGGAACCGAAAGCTTTCCCTGTCTCGCCGGTCTCGAGCGTGAAAACCATCTTCGATTTGCCGATGCGCCGTGCAATCTCTTCCGCCTCGTTCAGCTCTTTTGCCTCGCGCTCAGCACGCTTCGCTTTCAAGGTGTCAAGCTTCCGCAAACTGGATTTTGTCACCTCGAACGCCTTGCCTTGGGGCAGAAGGAAGTTACGGGCGAAGCCACGGCGCACTTTTACAACATCGGCTTCTGCGCCGAGTCCGGGAATGTTTTCCGTGAGGATGATCTGAGTAGCAGGCATGCGAGTCGTATCGAGTTGATCCCGGCTGAACACGAGCGGAACGGCGCGGGAACAGGATTATAAAAGGAAGAAGTGGCCTGTCAACGACTCGGCCAGAATGAGCCGTGAATCGCGCTGATTTGAATCCCGCCCGCCCACGTCGTCGCTCCCGTAGAACTTGCTTGCGAGGTCTGGGAAGGAGGCGCTCAGTGAATCGGGCAAATAGAGAACCGCCTCCCCGGTCTGATTGAAAGCTGGCAGTGGAGTCTGCTTGACGAGGCGAGTCGGTTTTAAGAGGGGCCAATCAGTGCGTAACCAACGCGCCTCTTTGCTGGCAAGGGAAACCCGCTGCCGGCGTGAACAGGGCACTTTCTTTTGGGCAGAGGCGCGTAGCAGGCACGGCTTCTGCTTTTAAGACTGGCATGTTCCTCTCGATTGGCATCTGCATCGCGGCGCTCGCTTCCATGAAGTTCATCTCCGACAGCCTGCAAAAGGCCCCTGAAGGATGGGAGGACGAGACGGGTTTCCACTGTATTCCTCCGGTGGAGACATTGGTCTGTCGGCCATCTCCGCGAACTGCTGCGGTGATGCGCACGGGAAGCAATCTTTCAATGAATCCTCTCGTGCTTGCCAAACGCTTCCTCCCGCAGGGGCGTTAGCGCGTGCCGAGCAGCGGACTTGTTCTCGCGCTGCGAAAAGAGATCAGCGCGGAAGGTTGGACGGACTTCTGCTGGCAGAGTCGGGTTTGGGAGAAAACCGCAACCTTCATTCGACGTGAGGTGTTCTGAGGGTGAGGATTCCGCAAGAATGCTCTGCACGAAGCACGAAAGCATGGTGTAAGCTCAAAAGAGAATGGCGGGTATTAGCGTTACAATTGTGCAACGCGCGCAAGAAAATGTTGACCGCATGCAGCGTATTGTAGTTATCTCTAGTCAGTGTAGCGATTATATCACTGCAGAAGAGCAATCTAATACGCTGAGAGAACCTGAATGAGAAGCAAGAGTC
>JACDBM010000324.1 GCA_013694945.1 Chthoniobacterales bacterium | reverse complement strand
CCACGGAGGAATGGCCGCGCTTCCGCCTCGCGCGCTTCAAAAAAGAGGATGGAGCACGCTACTTCGGTCCCTACGCGCACGCCGGCGCCTTGCGGCAGACATTGAATTTCATGCGTAAAAAATTCGGTGTCCTCACCTTTGGACGCGGATCGCCGACGGAGCGCGAGTTGAAGTCTTCCACCTATCAGGTGCCGGTGCGGTTGAGCGAGACGACAGCGGAGCAATACCGCGAGCGCGTCGCGCAAGCCTGCGATTTCCTGGAAGGCCATTCGCGCGAGATGATCGGCACCCTGGAAGAGGAGATGAAGAAGGCGGCGGAGAAGCTCGATTTCGAAAAGGCGGCGGAGCTTCGTAACATGCTGGAGGATTTGAAGCGAACAACCAGGCCGATGCGCCGTTTCACCCGGCACAGCCTGCCGAGCGCGATCGATCCGGTGATCGATGTGCAGTCGCTCGCAGATGCGTTGCAGCTCGAGCGGCTCCCGGTCGTGATGGAGTGCTTCGATATCTCGAACATTTCCACCACGCACGTCGTGGCTTCGATGGTTTGCTTTCGCAATGGCGTGCCCGATAAGGACAACTATCGGCGCTACCGGATCCGCACCGTCGCGGGTCAGGACGATTTCGCGAGCATGGCCGAAGTCGTGAGACGGCGGTATGCGCGGGTGCTGCTGGAGGCTCGCGCGGCGGACCCGGGCGCGGCCGATTATTCACAGGAGAACCCCCTCGACACCCTTGCCCGGCACTCGGCTAACGAATCGTCGACCATCTTCGTGCGCCTTCCCGATTTGATTATTGTGGATGGCGGCAAAGGGCAGTTGTCGTCAGCGTGTCACGAGCTGCAACGTCTCGGGTTGCATGATCTGGCCATCATCGGCCTCGCGAAGGAATATGAAGAAATTTACCGGCCGGGACGGGCGCTCCCCCTGCAACTGCCCGTTGCTTCCGGTGCGCTTCGTCTCCTCCAGCGCATTCGGGACGAGGCGCATCGGTTTGCGAATACCTACCACCAGCTCCTGATGAAGAAGCGGATTGGGGAAAGCATTCTCGATGATTGCCCCGGCGTGAGCCAGAATCGCAAGAATTTGCTGCTGCGGAGATTTGGTTCGGTGAATCGACTGCGGAAAGCGAGCGTGGAGGAGATTGCAGCGACGGAAGGGATCGGTTCGAAGCTTGCGGAAGACGTGCACCGATTTCTGCAACGACACTGATCATATGATCAGTCCCGCCGGGCAACAATTTCGAGGAACATCGGCGTGGTAAACCAGGAGCCTGCATCCGCTTCGGCTTGGGCAAACGCGCGATGCACATCCGCGCTCCACTCCGGCGTCACGCGACCCAGTTCCTGCAGTCGCGCCAGATTGATCTCGATGAACGCCTTCGGCCAGGACCAGGTGTAATCCCGCGTCGAAACAGTGCGGACGCGCGGCTTGATCTCGCAGACACGAAAACCAGCATCGGCGAGCAACTGCGGCAAAAACCGCGCGACGTTCGGCTCGCCGCCGGATGCGCGCCAGCTCTCCATCACCTCCACGCAGAACATCTCCAGCGCAGGCCTGATCGGCATGAAGCGGAAGGTCTCGTAGTCGCTGTATTCGTGAAAAATCGCGAGGCCGCCAGGACGCAGTGCACCCGCGATATTCTCGATCAACTTTTTCGGCGAAGAGACGAATGAAGCCACCCAGCGGCACCAGGCCGCGTCGAAGCCGATCCGGCCTAACGAGTGGTCCATCAAATCGGCTTCCCGAAACTCCACGTTGCCGAGGCCGCGTCTCTCGCATCTTTCGCGGGCGGCCTCGAGGAAGCGCGCCGAGCGTTCGATCGCCAGCACGGCACCAGTGGGACCGACGATTTCCGCGAGATCGGCGGCCGCATAGCCTGGCCCAGCGCCAACATCGATAACCCGCCACCCGTGGGTGATGCCAACCCGCTGCCAGCATTCGGTGACCACTGGCCGCCAAACGCGATGCTGCAACCCGAGCCGCGCCACCTCTTCATCGTGCGTGCCGAGAACGTAATCGGTCTCTTTAGATGCCATCTTCATTCCACACTTCACCACGTCCCGTCAGCTGCGACCTACATCGATTCGTGATGCGCCGGCGTAGATGTTCATTGTTTCGCCGCGGACGAAACCAATCAGCGTCTGATTGCTCTCGCGCGCAAACTCGACCGCGAGACTAGTCGGAGCGGAGATCGCTGCAACGATCGGAATCCCGGCTGCGAGCGCCTTCTGCATCATCTCGAACGAGACCCGCCCGCTCAGAAACAGCACGCGGCCGTGCAGCGGGAGCTGATCGTCGAGCACGGCTCGGCCGATGAGCTTGTCGAGCGCGTTGTGTCGACCGACGTCTTCGCGTAACGCTTGCAGCTCGCCATCCAGATCGAAAAGCGCGCAGGCGTGCAATCCTCCAGTGCGATTGAATGTCTCCTGCTTTGCTCTTAGCCGACTCGGAAATTTGATCAGCGTTTGTGCGGGAAGGATGGCGCCGTCGTGGATCGGCGGGAAAAATTGCCGCACCGCCTCGATCGTCGCTTTGCTGCAGATGCCGCAGCTCGAGGAGCTGAAGACATGGCGCGTCAGCTTTGCCGGATCAAATGTGTGCGGATTCCGCAGCGTCACGTTGATGACGTTCTCTCGACCGGCGCTGTCACATTGCGTGATCTCGAAGATATCCGTCGTTGTGCGAATCAGATTCTCGGTCAAGAGGAACCCGGCGGCCAGTTCGCGATCGTGCCCCGGTGTTCGCATCACGACCGCTATGCTGTGGCCCTCGACCCGAATCTCCAGGGGCTCTTCGGTTGCTATCTCGTCGCGCTGATCTTTCGACTCTGCAGCGGTGCTGTAGCGCAACATCGACTCGCTGCGGCTCGCCACCGTCGTCATCGTTTCTCGCCAAAAGGCGGAAGGTGACTCATCTCACCGCGATCGGGCGGCGGCTGATCGGTGGAAGGCGCGTCGACCGTTTCATTGGCAGGCGGCGCGGATTTTTCGTTCGCCCCAATTCGTTCGATGCGAACGACAGCGTTGTAATCCGGCACGCCTCCGGTTTTGTCGACCACTCCGCGTTGGATGATCACGTTTCCTTCAGGCCAATGCACTTGAAGGTTGCCAGAGGCAATCGGCGCGAGAAACGCGCGGCCTTCGTAGCGCCCGACGTCGTTCACCAGCGCAATCGGGTCGCCGGTGCGCAGGTGTAATCGCGCCGCATCTTCCGCGCTCATGAGAACCGCGTCGCGAGGGGCGCCATTCAACGGATCAACATCTGCATAGATCAGGGTGTTGAATTGCTTCCCGCGTCGAGTGCTGACCCGAAAGCTGCCCTCCGGCCGTTTTAACTCCGGCAGATCCACTGCGCAGAAATGGCCTTTCCCGTCGGGGGTGGGAAACTTGCCGCCCTCGCATAGATGTCGCCCGCCGTATTGGATGGCATCGCCGGTTTCACGAAACTCCTGAACGCCGTCGTAGTAGTGCACGGCTTGCGCAATCTCTTCGCGGATCTGCTGCCCGGTTTCGCACCCGAGCAGATCCGCGCGGGCAGGATCAACCGCGGCTGCGAGCTCACGAAGGATTTTCCATTCCGCTTTGGCCTCGCCGAGCTGCCGCGGGATTTCGGGCGAGAACATGACGCGGCGTTCCGTGCTTGTTTCAATGCCGCCGCCCTCCTGCTCGTAGCGCGTCTTAGCCGGCAGGAGGATCACCTCTTCGCGTGCAGGCACGAACATCTGGTCGGTAAGAATAATGTCCTGATGCACCCGCAGCGGCACATTCGCGAGTGCGTCGCGCACATAACCGGGCTCGGGGAGCGTGCGGAGGAAGTTGCCCCCCAGACAGTAGAGCAAGTCCAGCTCACCGCGTTGCGCTGATTCGACCATTTCCGTCGCGGTGAGGCCGACCCAATCGGGCACGGCGAAACCGTAGCGTTGCGACCAGGCGGCCGCGTTTTCTGCATTCACGGGCTGATAACCTGGAAACGCCGTCGCATAGGCACCCATCTCCGCGCCGCCTTGCACACTCGAGTGGCCACGGATCGGCATCACTCCGTTCAGATCTCGACCAATGTAGCCGCGCGTCAGGGCAAGATTGATGATCATCTGGACGGAATCGGTGCCGAACGGATGCTGGGTGATGCCCATGCTCCAGACGAGCACGGCATTCTTCGCGTCGCGAATCAGCTCCGCGAATTGCAGCACGCTGGCGCGGCGGAGTCCGGCTTGCTCTTCCAGGGCTCCCCATTCCAGAGAGGCAAGCTTAGCGCGCAGCTCCTCAAATTCCGCCGTGTGTTGCTTGATAAAGGACTCGTCGGTCCAGCCTTTCTCCAGAAGGATCTTCAGGACGCCGCAGAGAAACGCGATGTCACCTCCCTGATTCACCGGGAACCAGTAATCCGCGATCTCCGTGCCAAAGATTGCGCTGCCGAGACTCGATGGTACCCAATACTTCTTCATCCCGGGCTCCAGGTAGGGATTCACCATCACCACCTTCGTGCCGAGCTTCTTCGCGCCTTCTAGATACTTCGTTGTGACCGGCTGGTCGTTAGCCGGATTTGCGCCGAAGAACACGACGAGATCGGTGCCGTACCAATCGCGATAACTGCACGTCGTCGCGGCAACGCCGAGCGAGGCTTTCATGGTCGCGCCGGAAGGTGAATGGCAGATGCGCGCCGCGTTGTCGATATTGTTGGTGCCGAGGAAGCGCGCCACTTTCTGCGCAATGTAATAAACCTCGTTCGTGATCCCGCGCGAAGTTAGATAGAACGCAATCCGCCGCGGATCGGCTCCGCGAATCCTCTGCGCGATTCGCTGGTAGCTTTCGGCCCAAGTGATGCGACGAAAACCCGATGCGTCCTTTTCGCGCAGCATTGGATACGGCAAGCGTCCGAGCTCGCGGAGTTCTCGATTCTCCAGCTTCTCCAGGGCGGCGATGTTCCTTAGTAGCTCCACCTTCAACGCCGGCATCGTATTGAGCCGAAGAAGATTCAGGCGCGTCATGCAAAGATGCACACCCTCGATGGTCCAATCGTGGAACCCGGCCACGCCAAGTGCGCAGCCGTCGCAGACACCGCGGCTCAGAACTTTCCAAGCATAGGGAAGATTGTCGCGGTTCTGCCAAACCACGTCCGCCATGTCGCGGAAGTGCTTCGGCTTCCATCGACCGAGACCAAATGGGATTTTCGTTGCGAGCCCGTGCTCGTGTTCGACGCGATGATTCATCACGATGCAATATCGCGCCTACCGGGGGTCGCTAAATTTTGCCCGCAAACAGTGGCCAGATCCCCTGCTGTATTCATGTTCAGGAAGAGCAGGACCTCGGCGGGAGCAATGAGACTTTCGTTCGTTAGGCCGCGAACGAGACAGAGGTTGGCGAAGTTCTGCATCGAGTACTGACCGTTTGCAAGCAGCTCCTCCCCGATCCCAAGCGCACTGCGGGGATAAACCGCCACGAGCGGCTCAAAGCACTTTGGACCACCGATTGGCACCACTCCCTTTCCGCGCTGACAAAGCTTCAGCAATTGTCGGAGATAATCGCTCGTCATCTGGGGAAGATCGACCGCGAGTGCAAGCAGGAGCGCGGTGGAGCAACATCGCAATGCTGCGACCAGGCCTCCGAGCGGCCCGGCCTCTGCGCGCGCGTCCGCCACAATCCTGCATCCGACGTCGTTCCATTCAGGATGTGACGGTCCAGCGAGTAAAATTTCAGCGGGCGCGAGCTGATCCAAGATCCGCAGCTGCCGTTTCCAAAGCGGAACGCCCTTTATCTCGACGAAGGCTTTGTCGCGTCCCATGCGGCGCGATTTGCCCCCGGCCAGGAGAACAGCGCTGAAGTCGGGCGTCACGTCGCTGCGAGCCAGGCAAGCTCCGCCGCGCCAACTTTGAGCAAGCCATCGGTTAGGATCTGCGCGCGCAAGCCGCCATTCCCCTTCAGAAACGCTTCTGTGCCGGGATAAAATGCCTGATCGAGCCAGAAACAGGGTTTGCAATGCGCTGTGCCGAAAAAATGGACGCCTTGCAGCGCGAACGTTTCCCCAATCATTGCATTCAGATCCGCGCCCGAGACGATCACGTTGCGCCGCAACGCTCCCGCAGACTTGCGGACGTGCGGGAATGCCGCGCCTAAGCGCTCGAAATTCTCTTGCGAGAAAAACGTGATCTGCCCTTTGTAGTTCTCCTTGTAATCGAAAAAACGATCGCCCCTGATCCCGTGCCCCGCGACGCACTCGATGGAATTGACTTCCTGCAGCGGGTAATCATCCGGTGCACGCCCAGCGTGCCCGAAGAAATTGTGGCCCGGTGAGACGAATATCTGGCGAATGACCACATCTGAATTGTAGGTCGCACGAGTCGCTGCGCAAAGCTTTGTGGGCGACGCGCTCGGTCGCCTGGACGTCTTGCATCTGCTGGAACTCGTCCGAAATGCGATCAACCGCGCGTTGCTCCAGCGCTTGCGCTTCGCGTGCGCGGCGCGGACTTTCATCCGCGAATGAGAACTGTCTGGCGCGTTTTTGCCTATCTGAAGCGTTACCCGTGGATGGCTGCGGGCACGCTCGCCTGTGCGGTTCTCGGCACACTTATGATCGTTGTCTTCCCGGCGGTGACGAAATTCATCATTGACGATGTCATCGCGGGTAATCGCCCGGAGCGGCTGCTGCCGGCCGTGGGAGTCGCGTTGCTCGCCTTCTTCCTCCACGACCTGCTGAACGGCCTGCGCATTCTGCTGAACAACAGCTTCGAGCAGCGCGTGATCTTTGACCTGCGGAGCGATCTCTTCTATCACATTGAACTGCTGCCGCTGCGCTGGTTTGATAATCGCGCGACTGGCGACCTGATCACGCGAGTTGTTGAAGACGTGAACGCGGTGGAGCGCGTCCTGATTGATGGCATCGAGCAAGGACTCGTCGCCGTGCTGCAGGTCGCGATCGTCACAGGCGCGATGTTTTACCTGAACGCGCCACTCGCCTGGTGTGCGCTTGCGCCTGTCCCGCTTCTGATCGGCGGCGCCCTCGCTTACACGCTAACCGCGCCAAATCGCTATCGCCCGCAGCGACGCGCCGCCTCGGCTTTGAATGCACTGCTGCTCGATGATCTCGCGGGCATTCGTCAGATTAAATCTTTCGTGCGGGAGGAGCAGGAGCACGCGCGGTTTAATCGCGCGAGCGAGGCACTTCGGCAGGCGTCGCTTCGTATCATGCGAGCCTGGGCGCTCTATAGCCCGTCGATGAGCTTTCTGAACTCCCTCGGGCTGGTTTTTGCAATTGGCTTCGGAGGCAACGCGGTGATCCAAGGCCGAATGCAGATCGGCGAATTGGTCGCGTTCCTCACGCTCGTCCGCTTTCTCTACGAACCAGTCTCGCGCTTGCATCAACTCAATCAACTGGTGCAGGCGGGCCGCGCCGCCGGCGAACGCGTCTTCGAAATTCTCGATGAAGCGGAGGAACCGGGGCTGCGCCACGCCGCTCCGGCGCCGAAGATCGTTGGCGACATCATCTACGATGACGTGAGCTTCAGTTATGGGCAGGGCCTGGCGGCGCTGAGCCACATTTCGCTGCATGCCCGACCGGGCGAGACAATCGCGCTCGTCGGCACCACCGGCGCCGGAAAGTCGACTCTGGTCAATCTGCTCGCGCGGTTTTACGAGTTCACATCCGGCGAAATCCGCGTGGATGGGAAACCAATCCGCAGCTACGGGGTGCGCCCGCTGCGTGAGATCGTTGGTTTGGTTACGCAAGAGAGCTTTCTCTTTAACGGCACCATCCGTGAGAACCTCCTGATGGGAAACCCAAACGCGACCGACGAGGAACTCCTAGGCGCCACGGAAGCGGCCAACGCGCGCACGTTTATCGATCGGCTCCCGGATGGTTTACGCAGTGTCGTTGGAGAGCGTGGCGTAAAGTTGAGCGTGGGCGAGAAGCAGCGGCTCTCCATTGCCCGAGCGCTGCTAAAGGATCCGCCCATTCTGATCCTGGATGAAGCGACAGCCAGCGTGGACACGACAACCGAGCGTCTGATCCAGGAGGCGCTCGAGCATTTGATGTTTCACCGGACGTGCTTTGTGATCGCGCACCGACTTACCACGATTCTCCGCGCGGATCAGATTCTGGTGCTCGAACGCGGGCGCATTATCGAGCGCGGAACGCACACGGAGTTGCTCGAGCTCCGCGGAAAGTACGCCCGCCTTTGGGAGCAAAGTTTTCTCGAAACGAGCAACGCTCAGGACCTCGAGCTGCTGGCTGGGAAGGTGTAGGGCCGGCTGCGAACGCTACTCGTTAGGCGCAGCCGGGCTCGCCGGAGGGCTGGGGGAGGACGAGCCGGGGGGTGGGACCATGATCGTCTGTCCGATTTGCAGGGCGCGGTCGTTCTCGATGTGGTTGAACTTCTGGAGTTCGGTCACGCTGACTTTGTGCGTCTTCGCGATGGACGTAAGCGTTTCACCTTTCGCGACGACGTGTGCGTTTCCACCCTGCCCCCCCACCGGTGAAGCGACCGGCACGGCGCTGGCCGCGGCGGGAGTTGGCGTGGTCTCCCCGATCATGACGCCGGGACGAATATT
>JACDBM010000013.1 GCA_013694945.1 Chthoniobacterales bacterium | reverse complement strand
TGCGCCCGGTCTTCGGCAATGCTCTCGGCCACGTCTCGCACTTCGAACTCCGCAGCGGCTCGTGGCTGCGTGGCTGCAGCAGGGCGATCGGTCAGGACAGTTGTTTCGCGGGTCGGAAGCGGCGGAGGCTCGGGAACCGGCTTGGGCGAAGTCGGGATGACGACTGGAGGAACGGGTGTGCCAGCGCGCGGCATCGGGAAAGGATCAACCGGCATGATCTTGCCCTTCGGTCGCGGCCGATTGGGTGTGAGCTCTCGCGGCTGCACACGGCGAGGAGGATTCAAGGTGGTTGGCGGCACTCCGAGCGCTTCGAAGAATTTCCGGACGCGTTCTTCCTCGCTCTCAGCGGGGGCCCGCGGGATGGGCGCGTTCTGGGCCGGAGGAGCAGATTGCTTTTTGCCCTGTGCGTTTTTCCGCGCCTCAGCGAAACGCATCATCAACTGCACGGCGCCGACAATCGCCACCACGATAAGGAAGAAGATGTTTTCCATCGCTTGGACCGCGCTTATTCAGCCTGGACCAGCTTTTTGAAGTTTCAGGTAGTCCCTTCTGTCCGCTGCTTCTCCCCGCCGGCGATCGACTCACGCATCGAGGTATCTGCCTCGACGTTTTTCATTCGCACGTAATCCATAATCCCAAGATTTCCCGAGCGGAAAGCCTCGGACATAGCCTGCGGCACCTGCGCCTCGGCTTCCACGACTTTTGCGCGTTGCTCCTGCGTCTTCGCGCGCATCTCCTGCTCGACCGCGACCGCGGCGGCGCGGCGCACTTCCGCCTTCGCCTGAGCAACGCGCTTGTCGGCATCCGCTTGTTCGGCCTGAAGTTTCGCGCCGATGTTTTCACCGACGTCCACGTCGGCAATGTCGATCGACAGAATCTCAAACGCCGTCCCGCTATCGAGTCCTTTCGCGAGCACCGTCTTCGAAATGCGATCGGGATTCTCCAGTACATCTTTATATGAACTGGCCGAGCCGATGGAGCTCACAATGCCTTCGCCGACCCGGGCGATGATCGTCTCCTCGGTCGCTCCGCCGACGAAGCGATCGAGATGCGAGCGCACAGTCACGCGTGCTTTCACTTTTACGCCGATGCCATCCTGCGCCACGCCGTCGATGGTGGAGCGACCCATGGCGGCATTCGGGCAATCAATCACCTTCGGGTTAATGCTCGTCCGCACGGCTTCGAGGACCGTTTTGCCCGTTCCTTTCGTCGCGAGATCGATCGCGCAGGCGCGGTTGAAATCGAGCGAGATGCCTGCCTTGTCCGCCGCGATCAAGGCAAGGATCACGTGCCCGACATCACCACCGGCCAGGTAATGCGCCTCGAGCGGATCGGGAGGAATATCGAGCCCTGCTTTCACCGCGGTAATGCGGTTGTCCACGATCAAACCGACGGGGACTTTGCGCAGACTCATCCCGAACATCTTGAACAATCCGACCGGGGCATTGGCGAGCCGCGCCCGGAGCCAGAAATTGAAAAATCGGAAAATGATAAGGCACATGATGAACGCGAAGAGCGCGATCACGGCAACCCCAACGAAGTAGAGCGATTCCATATGCCTTGACCTTATGGGAAGGTCGCCCCTCCGTAAAAGGCAATCGGAGAGGCGGTATTTTGCGCGTCACAACCACGAGTGACAAAAGGAACGCGGTTCACTGAGATTCCGTTTTCTGTTGCAGCGCGCGCTGCGCCGCGCGCGTCACGATGACGGTGACCACGATCGTGGCGACCAGCCCGAAACCGAGAAAAACATATTCCAGCGGATCCTTGCCACCGCCGCCTTTACTCGCCTCGAGCCCGGCCTTTCCCAGTGTGCCGAGATACACGTAGAGCAGCGTGGCCGGCAGTATCCCGACGAACGTCGCGAGCACGTAAGGGAGAATTGCGATCGCGGGAAGGCCGTAGAGATAGTTGCTCAAACTAAATGGAACCAGGGGACTGAGCCGCAGCAGTCCCACTATCTTCCAACCCTGCTTCCCAATCGCGTCGTCGAGTGCTTCGAAGTTTTTGTTCCGCCCGAAGTGGTTTGAGACCGCGTTACGCGCAGCATAGCGCGCGATCAGGAACGCAAGCGTCGCGCCGATCGTGGCACCGCCGAGGGCTGCCACCGTTCCCCAGAGCAGACCGAATGCAACGCCTGCGCCACTGTGAAAATCCAGGCCGGCAGGAATAGCACGGTTGCGAGCGCATACACGCCCGCATAAACCAGGACGCCGCAGAGGCCGAGGCCTTTGACCCATTCGTTGAACTCTTTCAGCCACTCAGCTAACGGCAGGAACTTGAGGGCCGCGCCGATGGCGATCGCGGTCAGCGCAAGGCTGATCCATTTCCACGGCCAGTTCTTCGCGGCAATCACAATCTTGCTCGTGCGTGAGGACTAACGCTGCGACAACGATGTGAACGCTGGAGCCTTTCCCCGGGTTTCATGAAAGGGCCGTCTGGCGAATCCGCTTGCCGCGGTGCGGTTCGGGGCAGCCCTGACCAAAGATAACGCATCGTCAGGCCGAGATCGCGAGCAGTAGTTCGCACTGCACCGTGACTGAAGCGTCGCGAAGATGAAGTGACGCCCGGGGTCAGCGTGACGATCTTCCCGAAACGCTTGAGCCGCCGCGAGAAATCCAGATCCTCGAACCGATCCACGTCTCGAAACCCGCCGAGTTGAAAGAAGGCGGCGCGACGGACGAACATCGCCTGGTCACCAAGGTGCCAGCCAATCAGGTGATTGCGGCAGCGCGCCAGCAAACAGGTGGCGCCAAGAAAGCGCGACGATGAAGCGTAACGGCGGATGAATGCGCCGCCCGCGACGCCGTGCGTTTGCAGCGCCCCTGCGATCGAATCAAGCGCGCCAGATGGCAGGATTGTGTCGGCGTGCAGAAAGAGCACTGTCGCGGCACGCGCATGCTGCGCTCCGAGGTTCAGCTGGTGCGCGCGCTGCCGGCGACGACTTCGCACGACCCGAGCGCCCGAGATCGTGGCGAGGTTGGTTGTCGAATCCGAGCTGTCTGCATCGACCACGATGACTTCGGAGGGAACACTCGAAGAACGAGCCGCAGCGATTGTCTCACCCAAGCCCTTCGCTTCGTTTAGCGCGGGAATAATAATTGAAATGCTGGGCTCGAACGCGGATGCACCATTAGCTCTAACGATTGTCATTCTTAATCAGAATCGGCCAGACTCTTCTTATTCCGAAAAGCTGCAGCGTGGGAAAGTTCCACCACGCCTAACGGGGGGCTAACGATCAGACACAGCTGAAATTCACGTGCGTTATCCGTTCCTACATTTTCTTCGCCAGCTGGCGAGCGGCTTCGGCAGCTTCGCCTACCACCAGCGGAACGGTTGCGAACGTTGCGGCCGCCGCGATCAAACACCAGAGACAAAACGCCTTGTGCCTGGCCCACTGATCGTAGGTGAGCTTGGCTGCCTGAAGCGCGTCGAGACTTGCTTTTCCGGCGAGCGCGAGTGGAATCCAGGGCCCGGTCTGCGCGCGATCTTTGCCGCCCATTGCCGCCAGGCCCATCGTCGCCGCATAACTTCCGAGGCCGAGGAACGCGTCCGGCATCGAAAGTTTTTCGTAAGCTTCTTCGGAAGCATCCACTTTGTCGGAGTCCATCATGGGCAGCGGCAGATCGGGCAAACGGCGAATGATGCCGGTTTGATATAAAGCGATCAGGCCCATGCAGCCAATCGCCGTGAGCGATAACACAATCACACTGCGGCGTTCCTCCAGGAAACTACCCGAGTCGTTTCGGAGCTGTGCACTGAGTTGTTTTGGAATCATCGGTTCTTTCGGTTTGTGAACAGGATGCAGCCCGCCATAATCGCGGCCGCCAGGCCCAGAAGCCCGCGGTTTTTCGACGCCCAGAACTGCGGACTGCAATTGTAGGCACGATGATCGAATCGGCCATGCGCACCGTGATCGCCAGCGAGCGGGCGATATAAGTCGTTAGGCTTGGAAGCGTCCTCTGCTTCTTTCGTCTGCTGGCTTTCGTAGCCGGTCTTTCCCAGATAGGAATCAAGCAGGCCTGGCATGACCTTGTTGCCGATGATCGCCGCGACCGTCGGCAGCCCAACGAAGACTTCGCGCCGCTTTTGCTGCGCCGCCCAGTAAATCGCCTCGGCCGCGACTTCGGGTTGGAAGATCGGAGGCACGGGCTGCGCTTTGCGCGCCAGGCGGCTTTTCGTCCAATCGAACTGCGGCGTGTTCAGCGCGGGCAACTGCACCATCGTGACATGGATAGCGCTGCCATCATGGATCAACTCGCAGCGGAGCGAATCGGTGAACCCGCGCAGGGCGTGCTTCGCCGCGCAATACGCGGATTGGAGCGGAATGCTGCGATAGGAAAGCGCGGAGCCAACTTGCACAATGCAGCCTCGGTTGCGCGGCTGCATCCGTTTCAGCGCCGCGAGCGTGCCGTGGACCGCTCCGAGGTAAGTCACCTCAGTCACGCGCCGGAAGTCCTCCGCCGTCATTTCCTTGATCGGTGAAAAGACGCTGACCATCGCGTTGTTGATCCAGATATCGATCGGACCGAGCTCGCGTTCGACTACCTCTGCCGCGTCTTCCACTGCCTCGGCCTCCGCGACATCGAGCGGCACAACGAACGCGCGGCCGCCTGCGGCTTCGACTTCCCGGCGGGCGCCTTCCAGTCCATCCCTTCCTCGTGCGAGCAAGCCAATGCTCGCACCGCGTTTGGCAAACGCGCGCGCCGTAGCGCGACCGACGCCGGCAGAGGCGCCCGTGACGACTACGACATCGCGCTGGGAAGACTCAGCCATGCGACGAGACTACGCGCGCTCAAGCGCCTACGGTTGCTTCTCGAACTTCATCGCCGCCGAGTTCATGCAGTAACGAAGCCCGGTCGGCTTCGGCCCATCCTCGAACACATGCCCGAGATGCCCGCCGCAGCCCGCGCAAAGCACTTCGGTCCGCTTTATGAAGAACTTCCGATCGGTTTCGGTCCGCACCGCGTCCGGTGCGATCGGCTGAGAAAAACTCGGCCAACCGGTCCCGGATTCGAACTTCGCAGCCGAGCTGTAGAGTTCTTTTCCGCACGCCGCGCATTTGAAAATGCCCGCTTCGTGCAGGTCGTTGTACTCGTTCCTGAATGGCGGCTCCGTCCCTTTTTCGCGCAGAACGTGATACTGCACCGGGGTGAGGAGTTGCTTCCACTCGGCGTCCGTCTTTTCTATTTTGTCGCTCATGGGTGTTCGGGTCGGTTGGTTTGTTGTTTCCTCTGCCCAAAGGAGCGAAATCGTCGCGAGCGTGAGGATCAACAGGTACAGCAACTGTTTCATATTCTAATCCGCTGGGCATTTAGGAGATTACTGCCGTCCCCTTATTCCCGCCATTTGGACTTGTTCGAGAAGAGCAGCAGGAACGTTTTCGGCACGCGAAAGAAACCGGCCACCACGCCTTTCACGCCGACCGTGGCCCCGACGCTTCGCTGGAATTTTTGCATTCGAAGAGGTGAACACACGCTTCGAAGATATCGCGCGCACTCTCGGCGCAAGCGAATGGCGTGTGTTTCGCACCATCAGCCTGCCGCTCACGCTACGCGGCGTTGCGGCCGGGGCAGTACTCGCCTTCGCCCGGGCCATGGGTGAGTTCGGCGCGACCGCCATCGTCGCCGGCATGATTCCGCGCAAGACCATGACCATTCGCTCTCGATTTACCAAAACGCGCAGCTCGTCACGACGCCGCCGCCTTGCCCCTTCTTTTCGTTTCGACCGGCATCGTCTTCATCACGGTCTCCTGCGGGCAGCTTATCTCGCGACGTAAATACCTGCGATGAACTTGCGGCTTCATGGTGTTCGACTGGAGCTGGCCCGTTTCGCTCTCGAGATCGACACCACATTCCATCTCCCGCTCGCTGGAGTCTTCGGTCCCTCTGGAGCAGGAAAAACTTCGCTCCTGGAACTGATTGCGGGCCTTCGCCGCCCGATCTCGGGCACGGTGCGCCTCGACGATACAGTCCTCTTTGATCGCGCCCAAGGGCTGGACCTTCCTCCGCGCCTTCGTCAAATCGGTTACGTCCCGCAGGATCTCGCCCTTTTCCCGCACCTCAACGTCCGCGCCAATCTGGTTTTACGGCTACCGCCCTGCTGTCTCAGAGAACGAGCTGTTCACGATCGAGCGGGTAGTCGACGTCATGGAAATCGCTCCGCTGCTCGAACGCAATGTCACGACACTTTCGGGCGGCGAACAACAGCGCGTCGC
>JACDBM010000419.1 GCA_013694945.1 Chthoniobacterales bacterium | reverse complement strand
TGCGGCGACATCGCCCGCGCAAATCGCCGACAAGGTCGTTCGTGAACGGATTGCCGGCATCGATGTGATCGCCTACAAAACCGGCGTCAAAGACGTCGTCACTTTTCGCGGCTCGCTGCCGGCGGGCGATAGTTTCGCGCCTAAGGAGAACGTTGCGATTCCCACGCTGACTGGCGGGATGCTCGACAAGGGAACGACCCGGCAGGACAAGTTTGCGATTGCGCAGAAGCTCGACAATATCGGCGCGAAGATCTCCTTCGATGTCGAAGGCGTGATGCTCGAGTTTGCCGGCAAATGCCTGAGCAAAGACTTGCCGCTCGTGCTCTCAATCCTGGCTGAAGAACTTCGCACCCCGGCTTTCTCCGAAGAGGAATTCGCGAAGCTTAAAAAACAGATCAGTGGACAACTGCAACGCGCACTCGAAAGCCCCGACTACCGCGCGGATCAGGCGTTCTCCGAAACCGTCTTTCCTCCTGGCCATCCGAATTATTCTCCGCCGACAAAGGAATTTCTCGCCGCGGTCGAGACAGCCAAGCTCGAAGACTTGAAAACATTCCACACTGCGTTCTATGGACCAGCGCAGGCGACTCTGGTGGTCGTGGGCGACGTGGACATTGGTGGTCTCAAGAGCGCGATCGCGCAGGAGTTTGGAGAGTGGGACGGCGGGAGGACGTTGCCGGATTTTCCGAAGGCCGCCGGCGCCGCGCAGAGGCGCGAACAGACCATCTCGATGGCTGACAAGCCGAACGTGACGGTGATCGTCGGTCAGGCCACAGGGTTGAAGTACAAGGATCCCGAAGCGCTGGCCCTGCGGGTTGGGACCGCCGCTCTGGGTCAGGGATTCACCGGGCGTTTGATGGCGAACGTCCGGGACAAGGAAGGCCTGACGTATGGAATCCGGGCGGGGCTCGGCAGCGACGCGTTTGCTGATGGCGAATGGCAAATCAGCGCAAACTTTGCACCCCA
This sequence comes from Chthoniobacterales bacterium, assembly GCA_013694945.1. Taxonomy (GTDB): domain Bacteria; phylum Verrucomicrobiota; class Verrucomicrobiia; order Chthoniobacterales; family UBA10450; genus JACCTI01. The sequence continues at coordinate 2,394 of JACDBM010000419.1, read as the reverse complement.
GCTTCTGGAAAAAGGCATGGCTTCGACCAAGCGCGAACTCGAGGGCTGGTATGCGCAGGGCATCACGGCAGCGGAGTTGGAACGCGTAAAGAGCAATCTGATCGGCACGTTTAAGGTCGGCCTCGCGACCACCGACGGACTCTCGAGCGCATTACTGAATGCGGTGCATCGCGGCTACGACGTCACGTGGCTCGATGAGTATCCGAAGCGCGTGGCCGCATTGGCCCTCCCGGAAGTGAACGCCGCGATCAAGAAACATCTTCAACCCGAGAAGATGACGGTGATCAAGGCGGGCAGCGTGCCCCCGCCAACGGATCGGGGCTGATCCCCAGTCTTTCCTGGCCTGACAACCGTCGGAAACGGCGCTCTGTGGGAAAGTATTTCCCGCAATCGAAGACAAACGGAACCAGAGGTGGTGCGAACCACGTTTCATTTGTTCAAGCCCTCGTGGCTTGAACCAAAAACACATGAAATCAATCACTCTAACTCTTCTCTGCGCCTCAGCCCTCGCGTGCTCTGCCTTTGCGCAAGACAAACAACCGGCGGACAAACAGGCGCCGGACAACACCGGCAAAAACGAGAGAGATCGCTCCGGCGAAGCCAAAACTTCGGGGGATCAGTCTGAAAGCGCAGAAGACATCAAGATCACTGCCGCGATTCGGCGCGCCGTTGTCGCGGACAAGTCTCTCACGATGACCGCGACGAACGTGAAGATCATCACTGCCAATGGCGTGGTCACACTTCGTGGCCCAGTCAACACCGCAGTTGAAAAGGCGAAGATCGGTGAGCTGGCAAAGAAAGCCGCCGGAAAAGCAAAGATCGAGAACCAGCTCGAAGTAAAAGAAACGAAAAAGTCTTAGTTAACCAACCCAACAAACACACAAAAATGTCTAAATCATCAGTTTTCTGTATCGCCAAATCACATCCGCAGGTGGAGCAAATTGTGGAGAATCTGCAAAGCTCCGGCTTCGATAGCTCGGAGATTTCCGTCCTGTTACCGGACACGGAAGGGAAGCATGACATTGGTCACGTCAAAGCGACCAAAGCTCCTGAAGGTGCTACCACTGGCGCCGCCACAGGTGGAGCGACCGGCGGCGTTCTGGGCCTGCTCGCGGGCATTGGCGCCCTTGCCATTCCCGGCGTCGGTCCTTTCATTGCGGCAGGTCCGATCATGGCCGCGCTCAGTGGAGCCGCGGTCGGCGCGACCACCGGCGGCATCGTCGGCGGACTTATCGGGATGGGAATTCCGGAGATCGAAGCGAAGCGCTACGAAGGTAAGCTCAAGGAAGGTAATTATCTGATCGCCGTCCACGCTGACGACAGCAAGGAAGTTGATCGCGCGAAAGAGGTATTCAAAGCGGCCAACGCGGATGATATCACGAGCGCATCCATGTCGAAGACTCCAGACGCCGATTCCTAGGCTCGGCGACGCCAATTGAACAAAAGCCCCGCGTCGACCGGCGCGGGGCTTTTTGTTGCTCAGGATATCTGGAGCAGTGGCTTGCGAACGCCCAAGCCCAGCCCGGTGCGTGAACTAAAACCGCATCCGCACCGCGCTTTCGTGTTGTTCGGGCGGACAGGGCGCGTTGATCGGCACCTCAGGCTCCTGCTCGTTCGGCTGCACGAGATTGTTCTCGATTAGATAATGCTCAACTTCCTCGCCGCTCACGTCGGCCACCATTTTGCCGTTAATTTCCACGCAAGGTGACAGCGGCTGACCACTCTTGGCTTCCATCTCCCAACGAAAAGCCGGGTTTTCAATGATGTCTTTCTCGGTGAATTGAAGATTGTATTTCGCGAGCACCGCGCGAACTCCGGCGCTCCATCCGCAATGAGTCTTCAGGTAGGCAGTGATCTGTGGTGTTTCCATTTACGGCTACGTTAGCACGAACCTGCCTGCCGGCATCTGGATTGCAGCAGAACTTCCGAGGTCACCGCAGATAGGCAGGCAAGTCCCCAATACCTCGCCAACCTCCAAGAGCAATCATTCCTACAAACCGAGGAACCTGGCCACTAGTGCAGTGTATCGGCAAAATCGAGACTACGATCAAGGAGTCGGAACGGCGGGGTCGCGCAACCTGTGGTCATCCCGAGCCGCGAAGATGGCGAGGGACCTCGCAATCCAAGAGGAGACATTCTTTCTCGACATGCACGACCAGATCACAATCGCGCACGAACGCTCTGGTGCGGTAAATTGAGCCGAAGTGGGGCAACTCCGGACCGTCAGTTATCCGAGATCCAATGTGAGGTCCTTCGCCGTTTTCGCTGCTCGGGATGACAAGCGCATTAGTTCCAGGGTGACCAAGCAAGCCACACCCGCCAGTCTCACTTCGAAGGGATACATTGCACTAGCGTTTTGCGTTCTGGTTCATCTGCGCGGACATGCGTTCTTCC
>JACDBM010000412.1 GCA_013694945.1 Chthoniobacterales bacterium | reverse complement strand
TCATCGCAGGATTTCACCGTCGCGCAGCTCGATTACCTGCACGATTCGAAGGCGAACACGATCGGGGCGCTCCTGCTCCATCTTGCGGCGATCGAACGAGCGTATCAACTCCACACGTTTAATGGGGTAAAATGGGGCGATTGGGATTCCCACACCAGGCAGCGCTGGAATATCCCGATGGGCCTCGGCGAGAAGGCTCGAAAAAGCATCAAGGGAAACGAACTGTCCTTTTATCTCGCGCAGTTAAGCGAAGTGCGCGCGCATACACTCAAGGAGCTGCGGAAAAGAGACGATTCGTGGTTGATGCAGATGGATCAGGAATGGGTCTGGGGGCCAACGAACAATTACTGCAAGTGGTTCCACGTGTGCGAGCACGAATCCAACCACAACGGACAGATCAAATGGATCAAGAGCCGTCTGCCCGAACGGCTTGGAAGTTAGCTCGAACTCAGTTCCGAGGAAATTTCGCACCTTCATTGAATTTCCACCAAGCGGAGTTTCCTCCCACCGGCAGAAGCTAGCGGACTACTTGCGCTTCGTCCCCGGCGGCTGTTCGAGACGAAAGATGGTTTCGCCTTCTTTCATGAGATCGAGGCGATCACGCGCAATCGTTTCAAGATAACTCGGGTCCGTTTTCAATAAGTTTACTTCCCGCGTCTGGCGGGCGAGTTGCATTTTTTGCTCGGTGACCTGCGCCTGAAGGTCGTCGATCTCCGCCCGGCTTTGTGTAAGTTTTTTGTGCTGCGGGACGAAGAGACTGATGATGACGAGCGCGAAGGCCACGCCGAGCAGGCCGCGAAGAATGCGATTGAGCTGCTGCCAGATGGAGGCCTCGCGACGCGCGCGCAAATCGCCGTAGCCGGGGTGATCCACTAGCGCATCTTCCCCCCGTAGACGGCGTTGTCACCCAGTTCCTCCGCGATCCGAAGAAGCTGGTTGTACTTGGCCACGCGATCGGTCCGGCAAAGCGAGCCTGTCTTGATCTGACCGGCGTTCGTCGCCACTGCGATGTCCGCGATGGTGGTATCTTCCGTCTCGCCGGAGCGGTGACTGATTACCGCCGTGTAGTTGTTTTCGGTGGCGAGGCGAATGGCGTCGAACGTCTCCGTCAAGGTCCCGATCTGGTTCACCTTCACGAGAATGGAGTTTGCGACGCCCTGCTCGATTCCTTTGCGCAAGAAATCGACGTTCGTCACGAAAAGATCGTCGCCCACCAGCTGGATCCGATTGCCAAGGCGCTCCGTCAGCTTCTTCCATCCGGCCCAGTCGTTCTCCGCACAGCCATCCTCGATGGAGATGATCGGGAAACGCCTCACGAGAGATTCGTAGAGATCGATCAATTCCTCTGCGCTTCGTCTCGAACCATCGGATTTCTTGAAGACATACGAGCCGGAGTCTTTGTCATAGAACTCCGAGGATGCGGTATCGAGTGCGATGAAAATTTGTTCGCCAAGCTTGTAGCCTGCCCCTTCAACCGCAGCCGCGATCGATTCGAGCGCATCCTCGGCGGAACTCAGCTTGGGCGCGAAACCACCCTCGTCTCCGATCGCGGTCGAGAGGCCGCGTTGCTTGAGAACATTCTTCAAGGAGTGAAAAACTTCGGTGCCGTAGCGCAGCGCCTCCGCGAAGGTAGGAGCGCCCTTTGGCATGATCATGAACTCCTGAAAATCGATGGGCGCATCGGAGTGCGCGCCGCCGTTCAGGATGTTCATCATCGGAACCGGCAGTGTGTTCGCGCGCGGACCGCCAAGATAGCGGAACAGCGGCAGCCCCGAAAAGGCCGCGGCGGAGTGCGCAGTCGCAAGGGAAACACCGAGGCAGGCGTTAGCGCCGAGATTCTGTTTATTCGCGGAGCCATCGAGCGCAATGATCTTCGCGTCGATGTCTCCCTGGTCCAGCGCGTCGGCGCCTCGAAGACCATCCGCCAGGGTTTCGTTTACCGCGCGGACGGCTTTCAGGACACCTTTCCCAGTGTAGCGCGATTTGTCCCCGTCGCGCAGCTCCCAGGCCTCGTGCTCACCCGTGCTCGCCCCACTGGGGACAGCCGCGCGGCCGAACGAGCCACCTTCCAGCCAGACATCCACCTCTACCGTGGGGTTGCCGCGCGAATCGAGGATCTCGCGGCCGACGATTTTCTTGATGCTGGTGTGTGCCATCGAACAGGAATGAGCGCCGCTCATGATGCGTAGCGGCGGGAACGTTTTCAAACAATCTTTGTCTCGCCCCGCGGTTTTCGGGTTCCTGAGGGGTTCATGATCCGTTCCGTCACTCGTTAGGCGCGATCTTCGACCGGTCAAAACGAGGCTGCAATGGTGACGGCTTGCCAGCGCACGCGGACGCAGGATTCCCGCTGGCAATCCGCTGGAGGGACTATATTCTGGCGAATGTTTCCACGGCTCGGTTTTGCAGCAGCTTGGCTTGCGACTTTGTCGCTGGCGCCGGCGGCTGATCCAGTGCCATTAACGTCAGAACAACTTGGGCAGGCGATCAAGAGCGATACGCTTACGATTCCCACGCCCGGAGAGCTTTTCGCGGCTTTAACAAAGCCAGGCAGCCCAAATTGGGCGGGTCAATATCGCGGCCCCATCCCCGTGACTTTTAGCAATCGCGCCCAGATTGCCCTAAATCTCGGCGGGTTGATCGCGGACGGTTTTATTGCGGTGGAGGCACGAGATGGCCAGCAGGTGAAGAATATTGGGACGGACATCATCAAGCTGGCGAAGGCACTTGGCGTAAGCGAGAACGTGCTGGGGCGCGGCAAAAGCATCAATGAGTTTGCGGAGAACGACGAATGGAGCGCGCTGCAGGAAGAACTCGAGGCGACGCAAAATGAAGTGAAGAACTCCATGCAATCCAACCGCGACCAGGATTTTGTGATCCTCGTTAGTCTCGGCGGCTGGATCCGCGGGACGCAAGTGGTGAGCGGCTCCGTGCTGGAAAACTACAATGAAGCAAGCGCCCGAGTTCTGCGGCAGCCCGCGCTCGTCAGCTACATCCAGGCGAAGGTGAACGCTATCTCGCCGGAGCTCCAGCAGGAGCCCCTCGTCAACCGCCTCCGCGAACAACTCTCGGACATCCAGAAGCTCGTCACCTTCTCCGGCGCTGGCACTCCGAATGCTAAAGACGTGGAAAAGCTCAATGAGGCGGTCAGCAGGTTGATGGCGGAGATTCAGAGCAAACCCGAGACAAAATGAAACTTGTTTTTTTCGCCGTGCTCGTGGCTGCTACTTTGGGTTCACCTGCGGCGGCGGAATCCGACAACCAGGTGGAGGCCCGTAAAATGGCGCTCGACCTCGCCGGCGCTTTCTCCAACGACGGCTTCAAAATTCGTGACGGCCACTGGACGGGCCCAATCCAGCCGGGGGAACAAGCCATCCTGGCGGTAAACCTCTACGCGGGAAATCAGTATTGGTTCTCAGTCGCCGCTGCGCCTGAAGCGAGGAACTTCGCGGTCCAGGTCTATGACGAGAATGGGAAGCCGTTGCCAACGGAAACGTATCACGACGAGGAGAAAGCCGCGGCCGGCTTTTCCCCGACGATGAGCGGCCAATATTACGTCGGAATCGGCCCCGTCGAGGGAGAACCGAGCACGTTTTGCCTGGTCTACTCTTACAAATGAAAGAACTCCGACGGCTTCTAGGCCTTCTGTCCTGGAGAATGGCGGGAGTGTTCGGCCTTGGCCTCTTTTCTGGCGCGGTGCTCGGCTGCAGCACCCAGGACACCGCCGTGGCGAAGGCGTCGAGTGGTGAGCTTTTCGCGGTTTCCGCCGCTCAAACTTCCTTCTATCGATTTGGGCCCCAGCAGGGTTACGGCCCGGACGAGTCTCTGCCGAAGGACACGCTCATGGCGCTCATCCGGCCGTCGTTCGGCTATTGCAAAGTGCAGTTGCTTGATGGAGACAAAGAAGGCTACGTGGCCGCCGAGGACATCAAACCTGCGCCAGCCACTCTTCTCGCTTCCCTGGAGGTGCCGGTTCGCAATGCGAGCGTCACCAGAAGGGGATCGGCGCGCGAAAATTTTGACGTCCGCTCAAGCGAGCCGCCTCCACCGGAAACTCTGCCTAATCCGGACCTGCCTCCAGTGGCGGTCGAGCCTTCTCCGTTATAGGTCCGCCGTCCGCGAGATCTGCTGCGCACACCTTTCAGATGGCTTAAGTTTGTCTGTGCCGAGCGTCTCGAAGCAGATTTTCTACGAGGGCAACGTGCAGGGC
>JACDBM010000319.1 GCA_013694945.1 Chthoniobacterales bacterium | reverse complement strand
GATGCAAGTCAACGCAGCGACATGGTCGCCTTCCTCCGCAGCCTTGATACTGGCAAGTAACCAACCCACTACGGGAGATCACCCATGACACCAACCCAACTCAGCAAAGAACTACGCACGGGTGAGGGCGATTTCCTGGAGGAACGGCGCAGCGTGATCGTGCTCTCGCTCACCGCGATCGGCAGGACGACAAATTCGAAGCTGCGTATGTCGCGGCCATGGTCAAAGGTCATACCGAAGCGCTGAGATGATCAATAACAAGCTTCTCAAGACAGCGAATAATGACGCGCTTAAAAAGCACCTGAACGAAACGCGCAGCGCCGTGGCGCAGCATCTCGAGGCAGGCAAAAATCTACAAGCGAGCATGAAGCGCTAGGAGCACTGCGCCGTCCACGAACTTGGTTTTGCGAAGCTCGAAACCGGCACGCGAGACGCATGCATCACGCGGAATTCCGCTCAAAAAACAAAACCGCCGTTCGCGCTGCGAAACGACGAACGGCGGGTTTGCCTTAACCAGATTCGGTCGCGCTACCAGATGTTCACGCGCTTGTCGGCGGCACGCATCATTTTCGAATCGGCCGGAATATTGAACGCCTTCGCGAATTCATCGAAGTTCGAGAGCGGCCCGATTGTGCGGTAACGGCCGGGCGAATGCGGATCGGTGTTCAAGTGCAGTTGCAGCTCCTGATCGCGAATGTTCGTGCGCCAGATCTGCGCGTAGCCAAGGAAGAATCGCTGCTCCGGTGTGAAGCCGTCGATTTTTTCCGTCTGCGGATTCTTCGCGAGCGCTTTTTGCAAGGCCATGTAAGCGAGCCGCACTCCGCCGATGTCGGCGATGTTCTCACCCTGGGTCAGCTCGCCGTTGATGTGCTGTCCAGGCAGCGGCTCATATTCCGCGTACTGCGCAACGATCGTTTTCCCGCGCGCGATCAAGACCTCGAGACAATTGTCGTGATCGAGATGCACATGGAGCGTAGCGATGATAAATCCCGGATGATCATGCTGTAGGGAGGTGAGTGATTCCTGCACGTGCGGCTTATGATGATCATAAACTAACGTAATAGTGCCCGCGATCTCGCCGCGGCCGCTTCGGGTCCGGTGCTCGACTAAATGGTCACGAACCATGTCTGCAACCGCGAGCGAGCGGTTGTCGTAACCTTTTTCGTGCGCCATCCGGTCGAGTTCACGGAATAAATCCGGCGGCAAGGAAACGCTGAAACGCGCCGCAGTTTGCTCTTTCATGTCGTAATACGAATCATATTGGCGGTAATAGTTTTTCCATAATAGATCCGGCTCCGGGCCGTCTAATTAACGGCAACCGAAACCAAAATTTATCCAAGCAACTTGGCAACGACGTTGAAAGTCTCAATTGTTCGCACCTCCCTTCTCCTCCTACTCGCTTCGACCCGGCCGCTCCTCTGTCAAGAGGCCATCGCGCGACCAAGCCCTACCCCTCCGGTCGGCTCCTCCGCCGTCGCCGAAGCGGAAACGGGACGTGTCACAGTGGTGGGCCGGATTGATGATCTAACTGGAATAGCGACCACGGCGTCGCAGGGAACCGTCGGGACTCTGGATCTGAAACAGCGTCCGATGCTGCGCCGGGGTGAACTGCTTGAAGTCGTTCCCGGATTGATCATCACGCAGCACAGCGGTGAGGGGAAGGCCAACCAATACTACCTGCGCGGGTTCAATCTCGATCACGGCACTGATTTTGCCGTGCTGGCCGATGGTCTGCCGGTCAATATGCGCACGCACGCGCATGGCCAGGGCTACGCCGATATCAATTTCATCATCCCGGAATTGGTCGAGCGGATCGACTTTTTCAAAGGCCCGTATTTCCCGGCGATTGGCGATTTCTCCGGCGCGGGCGCGGCGGAGTTCAAGCTCTTCAAACAGTTGCCGCAAAACATTTTCACGCTGGAGTTTGGCGAGAACGATTATTTCCGGGCGCTCCTGGCTCAGATGCTTGTCCTGCGTTCCAGTGGAGGAGCCGGGAGCGGCCTGAACAAGGACGATGCAAAGAACCCGGCGCCGTTGGCTCAGACGAAATTGCTCGACGCCGTCACCTATGCGCTCGAGTTCACCAATCATAACGGACCCTTCGATCTGGAGGAGGATTACCAGCGCTACAACGGCTTCCTGCGCTACTATGCCGTGCGCGACGCAGACGAATTCACGCTGACGGCCCAGGCGTTTTCCTCCCGCTTCGATTCGCCCGATCAAATCCCCGCAACGCGCGATCGAGCAGGGATTGATCTCGCGTTTTGGCTCGCTGGACACAACGGTCGGCGGGAAGACGCAGCGCTACAGCCTCGACCTGGCGTGGAAGCGATTGACCAGCGACGGCGGTGAGACCCGCGCGCAAGTTTACGGCATCTACTACGACCTCGATCTCTTCTCGAACTTTACATATTTCCTCGATGACCCAGTCAACGGCGACCAGTTTAATCAGGCCGATAGCCGCTTCATCCTCGGTGGATCATTCGCACGCATTTGGAATGCGACGATCTTCGGACGCGACGCGACGTTTACGCTCGGTCTGGATACGCGCACGGACCTGCTCGACGACGTCGCTCTGTATAAGACACGAGAGAGGGATATCCTCTCCACGACCCGCGAAGATGACGTCCTGGAAT
>JACDBM010000382.1 GCA_013694945.1 Chthoniobacterales bacterium | reverse complement strand
GCGCTAATCCGGCAGAATTGCGAAGACGCGCGCGGGAAATCCTGATCCGCCCTTTGGTTTTGGGAAGCTGACGACCACGAGCGCGCCTGCTTCTGGACACTGGTCGAGATTCGTCAGCAACTCGATTTGGTAATGGTTCGTGCTCAACAGATACGTCTCGAGCGCGTAATCGTCCTTGGAAGTGGCGACCCCCGGATCGGTATCCGTGGTCTCGTGACCGCTCGCTGTAATTTTTCGTTCTTCATACAAATACGTTAGTGCCTCCCTGCTCCACCCAGGAAAGTGCGCGATGCCTTCGGCATCCTTGTTCACGAGCGCCTTCGCGTCCGGCCAGCGTTTCGACCAATCCGTTCGTAGTGCTACGAACGCCCCTGCGGGAATCGGACCATGGTCCATTTCCCATTCTTTCACCCGTTCCAGCGTCAGCGTGTAGTCCGGATTCCGCGCTACCTCTGTGTGCACGTCGATCACGACCAGTGGCAAGATCATTTCCTTCAGTTCAATCTGATCCACCGTGCGCAAGCCCTTAATGAAATGCGCCGGAGGATCGACGTGCGTGCCCCACTGCCCCACATGGGTGTAAACCTCGGAAAAGAACCCTCCCCCCATCGATCCTTTGCCCTTCTCGTACCAGTAGATGGTCTCCCGTTTCTCGTCTGGAAATCCCGCCCACTTCGGAATGCCCGGCTCGAACGCATGCGTCAAATCGACCATGCGCTTCGACACGAGGATTTGCTGGATACGCGCGAGGCTCGGTTCGTCCGCGTTTCCTCTCGCAACTGTTGCACCACCAGCAGCGCACAAGGCGAGGAGGAACATTGCATTCCTGATCCGCATTCCGCTGTGTTAAAGCAACGCGCAGTAAGAAGCCAACAACTTTGAATAACGACCAACAGAATCGGTCTCGCCCCAGATTTACCGTCCTTGGGGCGGAGACTCAGGTGGTTATCCACACGGTTCTTCCACCATCTCTCTCAGAGGTGAATTTGCTCCCTCTGCCCGTCTTATTCGCGCCCTGATGAAGAAGAAACGTTGTGCTTGCCAAGAACTATCTTCAAGAGCCTTGTGAAGAATCCCAACGCTCCGCGCAAATCTGTTGCAATAGCCGAGACATTTTCTGCGTCTGATCAAGTGACATGAGCCCGCCCGTCGATTCGCAAGAGAGATTGCTCACCACGAGCGGGGATGAAACTGGCGCGAGCCTTGCCGACGAGCGCAACGTTAACCAAACCACTTCAAGCCATCGTTTCCGAACGTTGCCAGCGGCGACGGCGCGGCCCCAAGAGGAGGACGAAAGCCTCTTCGATCACTTCGCCTGGCTCTACGTTTTTTTTCGCGAGAAACTTTTTCGCGACGATACGAATCGGATTATCCAAGCTCTCTGGCCAACTGGTGCGCCTCCGCCCAACACCCAGTTGCTGGAACTAGGCTGTGGACCGGGATTTTATTCCTGCGGGTTCGCGGCGCGGTTTCCCTCGATGTCTGTCCTCGGAGTGGATCGATCTGCGCAACAATTGCAATGTGCGGAGCAGAAAGCACAACATTTGGACCTGCCGAATTGCCGCTTTGAAAGCGACGACGTCCTGGACTTATCGCATGAAGACAACTCTTTCGATGTCTTGATTGCCGCCAGACTCTTCACCGTTCTGCAGAATCAGGAGCGTGCGATCGCGGAGATGCACCGTGTGCTCCGACCCGGCGGACGCTGCCTCATCGCCGAGCCGAGATACGCCTTCTGGGCATCGTTGCCGCTCCTGGCCATGTGGGTGCTGGCTAGCGTCACACGCCTGCGGAATGGCTACTGCGAACCGAGTAAAGCGACCGTTCTCTCCGCCAGAGCCTTCGAAGATCTCTTCGCCTCGCAGCATTGGCGGCAGGTGAAAACCTGGCAGGATGGACGTTACCAGTACGCGCTCTGCGAAAAGGGTTGACGTTCTCCCTCTTCAGTCGCACACCCACGGCTGATGAAAGCCGTGCACCGCGTTCTCGATCCCGCCGCTGGACCGCAAGTTCCGCCGGGGCTCTGCGCGCTCGCCGTCATGACGAAAGCGCCGCGTCCCGGAGAGGTGAAAACGCGTTTGACCCCGCCGCTTACGCCCGAGGAAGCCGCCGCCCTCAACATCTGTTTTTTGCGCGATACGACAGCAGCTATCTCCGCGGCCGTGGCAGATGGTAGAGCTGCCGGCATCGCAGCCTACACGCCCGTCGGCGCGGAAAATGCCTGGGCTGAGATTCTGCCCGGCCACTTCCAACTTATCGCGCAGCGCGGTGATAGCTTCGGCGAGCGCCTCGTCGGCGCGCTCGACGATCTTCTGCGCGTCGGCTTCGACTCGGTTTGCCTGATCGATTCCGATAGCCCAACTGTGCCGGAGCGCGCCTACGCAGAAGCGGTCCAGCTCCTCGCACAGTCAGGCGATCGGATGGTCTTGGGTCCAACGGCTGACGGAGGCTATTACCTGATCGGTTTGAAGCGGCTGCATCGGCGTGTCTTCGAAGAAATAGAATGGAGCACGGAGCGCGTTTTCCCGCAGACGCTCGAGCGCGCGGCGGAGATCGACCTGAAGGTCGAATTGTTGCCCGACTGTTTCGACGTCGATGATCGCACCACGCTCCGTCGCTTGTGCGACGAACTGTTGGGAAACACACCAGCGGCCGGGAAATATTCCGCGCCGGAAACACGCGCCTTTCTCGCGGATCTGATCGCGTCCGAGGGGCGCGATCGGGTTTGGTCTAACGAGTAAACACCGTCTGCGCGAGCTCGTGATGCACAGGGGACTAACCTCGACATGACTACGAACAACAGAAATACCAGGCACGCGCTCGTCACCGGTGGCGCCGGGTTGATCGGCTCACACCTTGTCGACCTCCTCCAGCGCGAAGGCTGGAAGGTGCGCATTCTTGATAACTTAGAGCCAAACACTCACAAGCTCGGCAAGCCTGCGTGGGTGAACCCTGCTGCAGAGTTCGTGGAAGGTGATTTACGCGAGCGCGCGACGATTACGTCCGCACTAGCGGGCATCGACGTCGTCTTTCACCAGGCGGCCTACGGCGGCTACATGCCGGAGATCGCAAAGTACGTTCACGTTAACAGCTTCGGCACTGCGCAGATGCTGGAGGTGATTCGCGAAGACAAATTGCCGATCAAGAAGGTGGTGGTCGCTTCTTCGCAGGCCGTTTACAGCGAAGGCGCCGGCCAATGTCCTGAGCACGGGCTCGTTTTCCCGAGTGTAAGACCAGTAGAACAACTTCGCGTCGGCGATTGGGCGGTCCATTGTCCCATTTGCGGCGCGGTCACCACCAGCGTCCCTACACCGGAGAACGCTCCGGTTGGCGGTGAAACCGTCTACGGCCTCACGAAGGTCGATCAGGAAAAGCTGGTCCTGTTGTGGGGAAAACAGTGCGGCATCCCGAGCGTCGCGCTTCGCTACTCGTGCACTTACGGGCCGCGCCAATCCATCTTTAATCCTTACACCGGTGTAATTGCGATTTTTTGCACACGCTTACTGAACAACCTGCCCCCAGTGCTCTATGAAGACGGCGAACAGACCCGCGACTTCTCGTTCGTGGAAGACATCGCCTGCGCAAATCTCCTCGTAGCCGAAACCGACAAACTCGATGGCCTGCCCGTCAATGTCGGCAGCGCAGCCGGCGTTACGATTCGCGAAGTTGCGGAGCAAATTTCCGCAGCGCTCGGCATCCAGATCAAACCGGAAGCGAATGGAGAATTCCGCCCCGGTGAGATGCGCCATCTGACCAGCGGCACGGAAAGCATAAGTGCGGCTGGCTACAAACCTCAGGTCAGCCTCGCGGAGGGAATCGGCCGGTATCTCGATTGGATTCGCTCGCAGGCAGACGTGAAAGATTACTTCAGTGAAGCCGCCGACATTCTGCGCAGCAAAGGCATCGTTCATCGCGTCGCGGGATAACTATTGTAGCCGGGGGCGCTGAGCCCGGGCCAGTCGCTGTCTGCTGCTTGCGTCCAGCCGGATCACAAGCGAGACGCATGTGCCCATGATCGATTCGGCCGTCATTCCCGATTTCGACGAGCCGATCGCCGCGCACGCGCGGAAAGACCTCCCGCTTCTGCAGGCCAGCATGAGCGTACAGGAAGCGCTCGATCAGATCCGCCGCGA
>JACDBM010000297.1 GCA_013694945.1 Chthoniobacterales bacterium | reverse complement strand
CCTGGAACGCGCGCATAATACCATCGTCGGCACGTTGCAGCATTCCCGAAACTTCTTCTACGTCGTGCCGGACGACCCGCGCATCGTTCATAATGTTTACGTTCAAGTCCCGCCGCAACCCCCGCTTTCGAAGCAGCCGAGCGCCGGCGATAAGGTCGTTGTCCGGCTCGAGACGTGGGAGTCACGCCACGTTAATCCTGAAGGCCATATCATCGAGCTCCTCGGCCCGAGCACCGCGCCCGGCGTCGACATGCTCTCGATTATTCGCAAATACCATCTGCCGCTCGAGTTTCCGCGAGCCGTTCTTGAGGAAGCCGAGGCGATTCCGGAAGCGGTTGAAGCGTCGATGTGCCAGGGCCGCGAAGACCTGCGCGACCAATTTATTATCACCATCGATCCGGACGACGCGCGCGACTTTGACGATGCCATCAACGTCGAGCGGCTCCCCGGCGGCGGTTGGGCACTTGGCGTCCACATTGCCGACGTGGCGGCCTACGTCACCCCGGGCAGCGAACTCGATCGAGAAGCGATCAAGCGCGGCAACAGCGTCTATCTTCCCGACCGCGTCATCCCGATGTTGCCGGAGCGCCTGAGCAACGGCGTCTGTAGCTTAAAGCCGGGCGTAGATCGCCTCACTCATTCGGCTTTCGTTCAATTCAGCGACAAAGGTGAGACGCGGAATGTGCGGTTTGGACGCACGGTTATTCGGAGCGTCCGCCGTCTCACTTACCGCGAGGCTTTCGCGATTCTCCAGGCCTCGCCTCACGACCAGTTGAATGAGCGGTTGCACGTCGCCTGGGAACTGGCGTCCGTTTTGCGCCGCAAACGATTCCAGCAAGGCTCGCTCGATCTCGACTTTCCCGAGGTGAAAGTGCGGCTCGACCCCGCTGGCAAGCCGATCCTGCTCGAGCGAATTGAAAACGACGAATCGCACCAGTTAATCGAGGAATTCATGCTTGCGGCGAACGAAGCCGTCGCCGCTGAGTTGAAGAACCGCCTCATCCCGACAATCTACCGCGTGCACGAGAATCCGGAACCGGACAAGCTCGCCGAGTACCGCGAGCTCGTGCTCAGCTATGGTCACCGCGTCGGGGACGTCACCCAACGGAAGGAACTCCAGCGACTCCTCGCGTCCTTGCGCGGTCAGCCCGAAGAGCAGCCGCTGAAAATTGGCCTGCTTAAAAGCCTGAAGCGAGCACGCTACGCCACCCAACCGCTGGGCCATTATGGCCTCGCGAAAAACAACTACACGCACTTCACGAGTCCCATTCGGCGCTACGCCGACCTCGTGGTGCATCGCTCACTCGCCAGTCGCGACCTGACCCGCAAGCCTCGCGGCGACCTCAGCCGGCTCGCCTCCATCGCGGAACACATTTCCGCCACCGAGCGCATCGCTGCTGAAGCCGAGATCGACTCTGTAAAGATGAAGAAGCTCGAGTTCTTCCAGCGGCAAATTGACGCAAAGAATCCGCAGATCTTTCGCGCTTTAATCATTGACGTGAAAAACTTCGGGCTCGTCCTCGAGTTACCGGACGTGCTCCTGACTGGCCTTGTTCATATCTCGGCGTTAACCGACGACTTCTACGTCTTTAACGGCACGCAACGCACCCTGTTGGGTCGCCAGTCGCGCCGTCGCTTTTCCGTCGGCGACGAACTTCGCGTTTACGTCGCGCGGGTCGATCTCTTCAAACGGCAGGTTGATTTCGCCATTGCGGAAGAGACCCCAGCTGCGAAACGTTCGCAGGCCCGGCCGCGCCGTCGCTGACCGGCTCGTCGCGCCCCGGGGCTGGAACATGTTCTCAGCTAAGACCTTCTGCATCGGCCAGCGTAATATTTGTCTTCCCAAATGGAAGGCCGATCAATAAAACAATGGCTGTTCTCCTCATGGACAACGTCATCGAAGCTAAACAGCTGCAGATCGAACGGAAGAACTTCCATGTCGAGCTGCGCGAAAACGATCGTGGCCGATTCCTGCGGATCACCGAAGAAGCTCATGGCCGCCGCAACACAATCATCGTTCCGAGCACCGGCGTGAGTGAATTCACCGCGGTGATCGAAGAAGTGCTCGGCACGAGCAACGGCTTGTCGCCTGCGCCCTGACTCGCTGCGTAGGAGCCGTGAAGCTTTCTTTTGTCGGCCTGCTCCTTCTCGGGAGCAGCGCCTTAGTCTTTGCCTCTGATGCACCTGACGCGAGTAAGCGGGTCGGCGGCGGCTGCGATGGGTGTAAGCTGATGCTGGAAGGAATGCCGCAAACGCTGGCTTCGCAGACAATCATCATGCCAGTGGACGGAGGAGAGCCTCTCGAAGTAGAAGGCGTGATTTTTCAGGAAGACGGCAAGACCCCTGCGCCGAGTGTGATTCTCTACGTCTATCACACGGACGCGAAAGGCTTTTACTCTCCTGCGCCGGGGCAGACGGTCGCTCGCCGCCACGGCGGGTTGCGTGGCTGGATGCAGACGGACGCAAACGGTCGTTATAAATTTCGCACCATTCGTCCCGCGCCATATCCCAATCGCCACCTGCCGGCGCATATCCACGCGGTCGTGAAGGAACCGGGCAAGAACGAGTACTACATCGACGATTTTCTTTTCGATGACGATCCGCTTCTGACCAGAGAGAAGCGCACGCAGGACGCTCGCGGTGGCAGCGGTATCGTCCAGGCGACGAGAAACGCGAACGGCGTCTGGATTGCGCGGCGCGATCTCGTGCTGGGCCGCAACATTCCTCATTATCACTAACCCGACGCGGCCCAGCGCGCGGGCGCGCGGCTGCGTTGACACTCCAGAGCGAGGCGATAGTCTTCCCGCCTCGTTCTTAAGCCATTCATGGCCTTCAAAAAAAACAAACATCAACCCCGCTCGC
>JACDBM010000342.1 GCA_013694945.1 Chthoniobacterales bacterium | reverse complement strand
ACCTTGTTTTGCATAACTGCTGCTTTCTGGGATTGGCGAATCCCAGGCCGGTCACCCTGATTGTAGGTTTTAACCCCGCCTCGGCGGGACTAAAACCTCTAATCAGAAGTGGAACGTCGGCCTGAGTGCCGGTTTAGTTTTCTACTGTTGAACGAATCGCATGGCGCCGGGCGGCGAGACGAAGACGGAGCGTAAACCGTAGATCCCTTGCGGTTATTTCCGCAAGTTGAGCTTCACGAGCAGGTTTTTATACCGGTCGGACTCCGACTTGCTCAGATAATCGAGCAAGCTCCGGCGCATCGCCACCATTTTGAGGAGGCCGCGGCGCGACGAATGATCTTTGGCGTGGCTCTTGAGGTGATTGGTCAGCTGCGAGATCCGGCGAGTCAGAAGTGCGACCTGCACATCCGCGCTGCCAGTGTCCTTCTCGTGGAGCTGGAACTCCTTCATGTCCATCGTGTCACTGCTTTCTGCCATAACGAAGTTGCCATTCTAGGTGAAGAAGCAGCTTTGGCAAGCGCGCCAGCAGCAGGGTGCCCCAATTAGAAATAACTCAGCCATGCGTCGCGCCGGCGTTGTTTGAGGTTCGCGAACCAGCGGCAGAGCGGATAGAGCAGCAGAATTACCAGGATCCAGATGGCATACACCACACCTAAACCGTAGCCATAGTTCTGCGGATAGGCCGCGGCGGTGGCCGGATCCCACGGTGGTCCCAGCCAGACCCCACCCGCCGCGCCGTGTCTCAGGGAAGCAAGCAGAATCGCGATGCCGTGAATCAGCGGCAGATGCAGCAAGTAATAGAACAGCGGCACGCGCCCAAAGACAATGATCGGCTTTGACCAGGGGCCAAGCTCACGATCGAAGAACGAGAGCACGAGGATCGCAGGTCCGAGCGTCATGCAGAGGTAAAGGAGCGAGGGCGGATATTTCGTGCAATTGAGGAAAGAGAAAAGCGTGAACAGTGGCGTGGTTTGCTTCGACCAGGGCTGCGGATCGCCGTATCCGTTCGTCGCGCGGATCACGATAAATGCAGCCGTCAGACCTAACCCGAGCCAAAGCAAAATGCGCCGGCGCTCAGGGCGATCGCGCTGCAACAGCTTGCCGAAGGCATAACCAGCGGCCATCACGCCCACCCACGGAATCAGCGGGTAAGCGATAAAGAACATGTAGTGCGGCGCGATCTGAAAGCCGCCCGGCACGTGGAGCACATTCCAGAGCCAGCTCCATCTGCCGAAAGCTGCGGGAAGGATCGGATCCAGCAGGTTGTGAGCGACGATCATGCCGAGTCCGAACGTTCCGACGCCCCACACCGGCAGATGAATCAAGGCGGCGAGAAAAACCATCGACCAGCCGAGAGCCCAAATGACCTGGCCACCCAGTGCGTGCGGATCAATCCGGAAGGTCCATCCAAACTGCACCAGCGTCAGCTCGAGGAGGACCAGCCAGAGTCCGCGCGTGACGAGATACCAGGAGAGATCGCGTTTGGTCTTGCCGCGGCCCAACGAGAGGAACGCTCCCGTCCCCGCCAGAAAGCAGAAAACAGGCGCGCAAAAATGCGTGATCCAGCGCGTCAGGAAGAGCCACCCGTCTGTTTTCGTCAAGTCGGTAGGGTCGAAAAGCATCGCGTCGCGACTGAAGAAATCGCGCGTGTGATCCAGCGCCATGATGATCATCACTGCGCCGCGCAGCAGATCGAGTCCGTCCAGGCGTGGCCGCACTCCCGCCGGCTTTACAGGGATGGCAGATTCATTGACGGCGTGCATGGGAGAGCCCTGCGCAGCGGCTCCTCTGGACAGCAGCCGCACAGCTGCATCCGTTTCACACTCCGACGCGCAACGCGTCAAGACCTATCGCGGCTCGATGGCCGCCGCCCGCCTACTTATGCTTCTCTTTGACCTTACCGCGCGTCTTTACCTTAACTTTGCTTTGGCCCTGACCGCGGGTGGGTTTGTCCGACGTGTGCCTGCTTTTCGCTTCCTTCACCTTTTCCTTGGTCTTTACCTCGCCGACCTCGCTCTTGTTCTCTGCCTGCCGAAACTCGCCGTCGACGCGGTCGAGGCGGCTGACGATACGTCCCAGGTTCACATTGTTCTCGCGCGCGATCCGCCCCCAGCCATAGCCGCTGGATTTTAAGGCTATGATTTCATCGAAACTCTTGCCGGTTTCGAGCGCGAGCGCATTCGCGATCATCAATCCGCCGTATCCGAAGTGTGATCGGGTCCGCTGCTCCTCGAGCACGAACATAGGCACGTTGGTTTCCTTCGCGATCACGGTCGTGCCGTAAGTGTAATCCACCCGTTCCTGCCAGCGGTCGAATTCGTCCGCCCTGCGATCAAGAACGAGATACTCGTCGTCCGCCCGCAGCGGGGCGGTGGAAAAGAGCAACGCGAGGAGTGCGCCAGCGAGGCAGAAACGGTTGTTCATATACATGATGAATCGGACGTCGTCGTGTCCCGTGCTGTCTAACCCGCGAGAATTACGAACGTTGCGTGGACGCCGCGTTGCGTTCGATCTTGTCGCTGTCACTGCCTTTCCGAACATCGTGAATGTTCCCGGCCCTCATAAGATTCCTCTCATTGCGCACGCGCAGAAAGGCGGCGCCAGGGAGGTAGTTGAATTCCTCAGCTCAATCTCGCCCGTGGGGTCCTGAACTATTCACCTTCCAGCGAGAGTGTGAAATGGTGCGACGCGATCTTCATTCGCTTCATTAAATAGAAGCGATGGGCATCGAATCGTTGCACGCCGGAGTCGAGCGTGAGGGCGCGGCAATCTTCACGTCGCGCTTCCGCCACGAGCCAGTCGAAAAGCTGCCCGCCGAAGCCGCGCGACCGATCAGCTTCGCGCGTCACCAGATCGTCCACGTAAAGCGTCCGCCCGGAGAATAAGAGTTCGATGATCCGGTAACCAGCCACCGCGCGCACCTCGCCATCTGCTTCGAGGAAGGCGAGGCGGAATCCCTCTCGCTCTTGTCGCTGCACCCGGCCGATGAATTCTTCCCCCGTCGAAAGATGCGGCCGCAGCTCCCGCATCACCTCGTGGCAACGCGCAATCTTGGCGACACTCTGCGCCAGCGCGATTGTGGAGCTCACGCTTCCGCCCCTTCGCGCTTGCCGTCGTACCAGAGCGCGAGCTTTTCTCGCTTTCGCAACGCACGGCGCCCGCCGAAAACGATGAAGCACGATTGCGCGAGCACAAAGCCCGGCGAGTGCATCCGAATTTTCCGGGCGGACGTGACGATCGGTTCGCGCAGAATCCTGAAGCGCCCGAGCTTCTTCAGCGCCAGGGTGAGATAAACCTCTTCGCCGGCGAAATATTGCTCGTCAAAGCCGCCGGCTGCTTCGAACGATCTTCGCCGCGTGAAGATGAAAGCACCCACGCCCAGCCCCGCCGCGAAATACAATGTGCAGAAGACGCGAAGGAAAAGGCGCGCCCAAACCGGCAGTTCGCGATCCACCGCTACGCGCGCGCTGCCGCCAGAACATCCGCTGGCGAGCGCTTCGACGCCGCTTGCGACGTGGCCCGGCGTAATGTGCGTATCGGCATCGACGAAAAACAGGATTTCGCCGCTGGCTACCCGTGCGCCTGCATTCCGCGCCGCGGCGATTTGCCGGCGGCAAACTGGCACTACCTTTGCGCCAAACCGCTTCGCGATTTCGGCGGTGGCATCAGTTGAAGCATCGTCGACGACGATCACCTCATAGCTGTGCGCGCAACCCTCGGCTGCGTGCCGAATGGCGCGCAACGTCTCGGGCAGTTCGTGCTCCTCGTTATGCGCCGGGACAATAAACGACAGCATGCTAGAGCGTCGGCCGTCTCAGAGGATCTCGCCGCGTGATCTCGCCTCCGCGTCCAGCGTCAAGTAATCCTCGCGCGGCGGGCTGAAGGTATCGAGCACCTTGCTATCTTCCAGCGTTTCGATCGCATGCGGCACATTGCCTGCCAGGTAGAACGACTCCCCCGTCGCGAGTTCGTGCGCACCGCCGGTGACAAACAGGCGCAGACGCCCCTGCAACACGTGGACGATTTGCTCCTGGGGATGCTGGTGCTCCGGCAGGCGGCTGCCAGCCTCCAGTTCCGCGCGCATTTGATACATCGTCGCGCCGGTCGTAATCGTGCGCCGCTTGATGCCCGGCGCGATCGGGACCCAAGGCAGCTGCGAGTTTTCGCTCATGCCACGATCATCGCGGAAGTTCCCGCGCTTTCCAGCAAGCATTGTAGACCCACCAGATGAGGAGCGGTTGAAGCGGGAGGCGCAGCCAGAGAATCCACGAGGCTACGGGACGACCTGATAGCTGCATACCGTAAAGCGCCGCATAGATGTTGGCGGGGAACACGGCAATCAGGAGCGCGATCAAACCGAGGGCGGCGACCTTGCGCGTTCGCGCGAAAACAACCCCGCTGCCGCCAGCGATCTCCGCGAGGCCGGTGAGAGCGACCAGCACTCCCGGCCACGGTAGAGACGGTGGGATGATCGCCAGATAAGGTGCCGGCGAAACAAAGTGATTCGCACCCGTTGCGATGAAAAAGATTCCGAGCAGCGCGCGCGAGATCGCTTTGAGGCGGAACGCTCTGCCGCGGGCTCCGACCACTGTGAACACGAGCTTGGATACCGCGGTATCTACCTTTTGGCCTCTCGCGTGGGACACGGGACGAGCGGATTACTCAGCCCAGGATCATGGCTTACTAATCCGTCGGCTTACCCTGCAGCAGCGGCTCCGACACGACAGTCTTTGGTCCGTCTTCGGTGCAAACCGCGAAACTGCTTTCGGGATAGAGTGCTACTCCCGCAAATTCGCCCTTCCGATTCAACATGTAGAAGTTCACATTAAAATTCGGATCGCCCCGACTGTTGAGCAGACGCTTCTCGATCGTGTTTGCTTTGATGCGCCGGCACGCATCCAGCCCGGCGTCTTTCGGATGCATCCCGCGCCGCATGTTCTCGACGATCAGAAACGAACAGAGGCCATAAAGATTGGCTTCACCCCGGCCAGTCGAGCCCGCCGCGCCCACATCGCCGTCAACGTAAAGTCCCGCACCAAGGATGGGTGAATCGCCGACACGTCCCGGAATTTTCCACGCCAGCCCGCTCGTCGTCGTGATGCCGCAGATCTCGCCTTGGGCGTTGAGGCCGTTGCAATTGATCGTGCCGTGAATGTGCTGCCGATCGATGAGTCCTTCCGCGACCATCGCCATCATGGCGCGATGTCCTGCTTCCACCCGCTTCTCCGGATCGAGATAATGCTCCGGATCGATGCGCCGTTTCCAGTCGAGCCAAAGCCGGCGCGATTCCTCCGTGTTGAGATCATCCTCAATCTTGAAGCCGATCGAGCGCGCGAACCTCTGCGCCCCTTGTCCGACGATGAGGTGGTGATCCGTCGTCTCCATCACCTTCTGCGCGACGTTTGACGGCGTGCGCACCCCTTCGATGCAGGCGACGCCGCCGGCGCGCTTTTTCGGCCCGTGCATGCAACAAGAATCGAGCTGCACGACACCGTCGGCATTCGGCAGGCCGCCGTAACCCACACTGGTATCGAGAGGATCGAGCTCCACGATGTTCACGCCGGCGATCAACGCATCGAGCACGTCGCCGCCTTGCGTCATCATCGTCCAGGCCTTGTGGACGCAAGTCATGTCGCCGCCATTTTTGAATTTGTTGCCGTTGGCCGATGCGATTACGACCGGGTTGGTAGTTTTCGGTGTCATGACGTTTGGCGCCTGCGCCAGCAGAGTACGAGGCGCAGCAGCGGCGAGGCTGGCTCCGACGGTCGTCCGGACAAAATCGCGGCGATTCATTTCCATGGCTTCTTCTCCGTTACGCGAACGCTTTGGTGCTGTTTCTGTTTGTTCCTGTTTGGCCGGGCACAGTGGACTCTTTTTCGTCCGGGCGACAGCGTGAATGCAGCGACCATTTTCAGACGCCTCCCGCTGACCGACCGCGGACCTGCGGCACATACGGCTCCGTTGCGACGGTGGAGGACGATCGTCAACTTCCAAGGCGAAGTCGGCGTGCTCTACGGGCGCAGCGGCTAACCTGTGTTCGGCGCCAGCAGGTCACGCGCGATCTGCTTTGCTTCCGCTTCAAGCAAACCGTGCGGGTAACCGCTTGTGAGGCACTGGTGCAAATACAGCTTCAGAAAAGGGCGAACTCCGAGGCGCTCGTACTGCGCGACATGTGCCAGCTCATGTATCAGCAGTCTGCGACTGCCACGCTGCTCCGCGCGCACAAAGATGCCGTAGCCGAGCGCCATTCCTGTGACCGTGGCTGGTCCCCATGCGCATCGCTCCGCGAGTTCCCGGAGTGCGCGCGGAAGTCGCGGTGGCACTGAGGGCAGAACCAGGACCCGCACTCGCTCTGGATGCTGAACCCCGGCGCGGCGCGCGTCCACCAATTCTCCCTCTCGGAGCGGCTTGCCGCTCTGGAGAATTGCGCGCTCATGTCTCCTGGCCCAGGCCCAGGCGAGCGGAAGCAGCAGCGCCACCAGGGCGCGAGTGAACATTTTTGACAATTCGTTAGACCAGGAGGCGAATCAGGGCGCCGTGGCCGTCAGCGCAGAGCGCACGAAGGGGTTGAAGTCTGTGTCCCGGTCGAATACGTCGACGCCTTCCGCGCGTTTCAGTTTGTTCACGACCAGATAAGTGAGCGGCGTAGCCAGTGTCTCGTAGAGAACTTTGCCGATGTAGCCCGAAAGGATCAGGTTCACCATCGTTGGAGCCGCGGTGCGTCCGCCGAACGCGATCAGAATCAACACCGTCGTGTCCACGAGCTGCCCCGCGGCGGTCGAGCCGATCGTCCGGGTCCAAAGGTATTTGCCGTTCGTCCAAAGTTTCATCTTCGCAAGCGTGTAGGAATTCGTGAACTCACCGAGCCAGAACGCGACGACACTCGCGACGATGAAACGCGGGACAGTGTAGAAGACGGCTTCGAAAGCTTTTTGGTTCGGCCAATCCGGCGCACCCGGAACCCAGACCACAAAGAGACCCATTAGCGACAAGACCGCACACGCGGCACAACCGAGCCAGATCGCGCGGCGTGACGCGCCATAGCCATACACCTCTGTAAAGATGTCGCCGAAAATGTAAGTGATCGGAAAGAGGAGCTGGGCGCCGGAAATGTGGGCGGTGTAGGGATGGCCATTCCAGGTCCAGAGCGGGATGGCGCATATCTTCTGGCCGACAAGGTTCGAGATCAGCAGCACAACGACGAAACCGTGCACGAGCAGGTCGTAAAAGCGAAAGC
>JACDBM010000327.1 GCA_013694945.1 Chthoniobacterales bacterium | reverse complement strand
GAGCTTGAGCATGCGCAGAATTGGAACCTCGGCCCGTTTTCGCAGCGGTTCCGGCAGCGTGATCTCCGGTTCCATGTTCAAAAGCGCGGCATGCGCTTTCTCCAGAGTGTTTAATTTCATGAACCGGCATTCCGCACAGGCGCAGCGGTCGGTTGGTCCCGGGATGAAGTTCTTTCCTGGAACCTCTTTCCGCAGCCGATGTAACATCCCGGCCTCGGTCACGACAATGATGTCCCGCGATGGGGATTGCCGGCAATAGCTCACCATCTTCTCCGTCGAACAAACTTCGTCGGCGAGCAGCCGCACGGCGTAAGGACACTCCGGATGCGCCACTACGGGCGCGCCGGGAAATTGCTCATGAATGCGACCGATGCTCCGGGCCGTGAACTCGACGTGCACGTAACAGTTGCCCTGCCAGAGATCCATCGGGCGCCCAGTCTTCTCGGTCACCCACGCGCCGAGATTCTGATCGGGCACAAACAAAATATTCCGGTCCGCCGGCGCGCTGCGGACAATTATTTCCGCGTTGCCGCTCGTGCAGATCACATCAGACAATGCCTTCACGCCGGCGCTGCAGTTGATGTAGGCGATCACGTAGTAGTTTTTCGCGCGATGCATCTCAAGAAAGCTCGCTAGCTTCTCCGGCGGGCAGGATTCAGAGAGAGAGCAGCCTGCCTCCAGATCCGGCAGCAGCACGCGTTTCGTCGGGTTGATGATTTTTGCGGTCTCGGCCATGAAGTGGACTCCGCAGAACAGGATCACATCCGCGTTGGTTTCCCGTGCTTTGTAGCTCAAGCCTAACGAATCGCCGACGTAGTCCGCGATGTCCTGCAGCTCCGGCACCTGGTAATTATGCGCCAGAATGATGGCATTGCGGTCGCGCTTTAGCTCCGCGATCTCCTCCACGAGATCGAGCCCGAAGTTTACACCGCCGGTTACCATCGGTTAATATCCACGGATTCATCCGAACACAAAAACATCCGGGCCCAGTGTGCCGCTTGGTTTTATTGGCGCGGGAAAGCTGGCGGGCTCCGTCATTCGCGGTCTGCTGCGGGTCAAATTCTGCGAGCCGCCGGACATCATCGCAAGCCAGCCGATTGACGACCTGCGCGCTGCTCTCCACGAAGAGACCGGCATTCGTGTGACGGTCGGGAACGACGAAGTGGTTGACTCAGCCGAGATCATTTTCCTCGGCGTAAAGCCAACCTTCGTGCTGCCGGTGATTACCGAATTAGGCGCCAGTCTCGAGGGAAAGCTGGTTGTCTCCCTCGCGGCAGGGATTCGGCTGGCCAGGATGGAGGCAATCGCCAACGCGCGCTTTCTGCGAGTCATGACCAATATTCCGTCGGCGATCGGACGCGGTGCCAGCGCGCTCACCGCGGGCAGCCGCACAAGCGATGAAGACGTTGCCCGTGTCCTGCAAATCTTCCGGGCGGTTGGAGCGGTCGTGCGAATCGAGGAAGCGCAGATCGACGCGGTGACGGCGCTGGCCGGCAGCGGACCAGCCTTTGTCTACACAGTGATCGAAGCGCTTGCCGCGGGCGGAGTGAAGGCGGGGTTGCCGCCGGACATTGCGCTCACGCTCGCCACGCAAACCGTTCTCGGCGCCTCTCAATTGGCCGCCGAGAGCGATGCTTCTCCTGACGAGCTGCGCCGGATGGTGATTACGCCCGGCGGCACGACGGCTGCCGGGTTAGCTGCCATGGACAGGCTCGGAACATCGAGTGGTCTGATTGCGGCCGTCGAAGCCGCCACCGCACGCGGTCGCGAGATGGCGGGTGGCTAAACGTATCGAGCGGAGTGTTGTCGCGACGCCGCTCTGTCGCCGTGGAATGTGTAAGCGGCTGCAACTCCTCGGCATGTTTATGAGACAAGCGCCGCGCGCATGGCATCGAGAGGCGCATCCTGATCGAACCACGTCTCAAACGCGAGCGCACCTTGGTGCAGCAACATCGAAAGTCCATTCGCACCGCGCGCGCCTGCTTCCTCCGCGGCCGCCAGCAATGCGGTGCGCGATCGCGTGTAGACCGTGTCGTAAACCATTAGATGCGGCGCTAACGCGGAACCAGGAAGCGGCGAAGGATCGGAGCGCTTCATGCCGAGTGTGGTCGCGTTGACAAGGAGATCGGCGTTCGCAATCTGAGCTCGGAGCGCGTTTTCTTCCCACCGCACGATCTGTAGACGCGGGACGGGTGCGGCTACTCTCGCGTCGAGGAAAGACTCTCGTAGCTCCGCCGCAAGTTGCTCCGCCTTCTCGGCGGTGCGGTTCACCAGGACAAGCCGCTCGCAACCTTCCGTTGCACATTGCAGCGCGATGGCGCGACCCGCCCCGCCGCCCGCCCCGAGCAGCAAGACGCGAAGATCCCGCAGGTCCACGGAGAACTCGTCGCGAATTGCGCGCGAGAAGCCGGGGCCATCGGTGTTACCTCCGAAGAGCTTCCCGCCCTCGACGCGGACGGTATTGATAGCGCCGACCTCCCGGGCAAATTCACTGAGCTCATCCACGAGGGCGGCTCCCGCGATTTTGTGGGGCAGCGTGAGGTTGATTCCTTTGAAGTCGAGTGATGGAAGCAAGCGGAGCGCAGCTTCCAATTC
>JACDBM010000308.1 GCA_013694945.1 Chthoniobacterales bacterium | reverse complement strand
GTTTCGGATCGGTGCGTTGCTGTAAGGAAACAAGCACGCGATTCATCAATCCGGCATAGGGACGTCCCGCCAGCGCATGCTGCTGGGCCTTGCGCATTTTCGAGGCGGCGACCATTTGCATCGCTTTAGTGATCTGCGCGGTGTTGCGGATCGACTTAATCCGGCGTCGTATGTCTTGCGTGTTCGCCATTGCTCGTTAGACCTTTCTCCGCCGGGTGATTCGGTAACGCGCTCCCGCTTCCTTTACGGGGAAAGCGATCTCGCGCTTTTTCCGGGGCTGAGGGTGGATCAGACTACGAATGGCGTGGAAAAGTTGCGCGATCGCCTCGTCGTGGCCCTCAGACTTGTTCTCCAGCTCAGCTAGCCTTTGCGCCAGGACTGCATTGGCGGAGACCAGCTCTCGCATCTGGACGAACGCCTGCACGACCCGCACACTGGCATTGACGGCAATGTCGCTGTTAAGAACAGTCGCCAGCATGATGGCTCCGTGCTCCGTGAAGACCCAAGGCAGATAACGCCGGCCCCCGTAACTTGAGGTCACAATTTGCGACTTCAAACTTGTAAACTCCTCAGACGTAAGCCGGAAACCAAAGTCGGCAAGAAATCTCTTCTGATTCCGCCGCAGCTGTTGATTGAGCCGTTTGGTCGAAACACCGTGAAATTTGCGCCAAACTGGAATCCAGCATCACACGTTCACCCCGTAAAAGATGGATCTCATCCTGCAGGTCAGAGAGAGAGGGCGAGCGCATGGATGCTTCCGCGTCCAGAAGGCAGATCATTGAAAAGTGGATTTGAATTCATCCAAAGCGGCAGCCAGCTCAGACTCCAGTTGCTTGTCGATCGCCTTCTTGCTCACGATTGAATTCAGGAGGCCGGCCTTCCGCGTGCGGAGGTGATCCTGCAGCTTCGCTTGGAACGTTTTGATTTTGTCGACGGGCACCGAGTCGAGATAGCCGTTCTGCATCGCCCAGAGAATCGCGACCTGTTCCTCAACGGGAATTGGGTTGTACTGCGTCTGTTTGAACAACTCCACGATGCGCGAACCGCGATCGAGACGCGCCTTGGTTCCGGCGTCTAGATCGGAGCCGAACTGCGCAAACGCGGCCAGCTCGCGAAATTGCGCAAGGTCCAGTTTGATCTTGCCGGCGACTTGTTTGATCGCCTTGATCTGCGCCGCCGAACCGACGCGGCTGACGGAGAGACCCACCGAGATGGCCGGACGCACGCCCTGGTAAAACAAGTCAGTCTCCAGATAGATCTGCCCATCGGTAATCGAGATCACGTTCGTGGGGATGTAAGCCGACACGTCACCGGCTTGCGTTTCGATGATGGGCAAAGCTGTGAGCGAACCGCCGCCAGCTTCATCGGTGACACGGGCGCTGCGCTCGAGCAGGCGCGAGTGCAGATAGAAAACGTCGCCCGGATAAGCTTCACGGCCCGACGGCCGCTTCAGAACGAGCGAGACCTGCCGGTAAGCAACCGCGTGTTTCGAAAGATCGTCATAGATGATGAGCGCATCCATGCCGTGATCCATGAACCACTCGCCTATGGCCGCGCCCGCAAAAGGCGCGAGGTACTGGTTCGTGGCGGTGTCGGAAGCCGGCGCCGAAATGATCGTGGTGTAAGCCATCGCGCCGTTCGCTTCGAGAACGGCGAGCGCACGCGCGACGTTCGAGCTCTTCTGTCCGATCGCGACGTAGATACAATAGAGTGGACGATGATCCTTCAGCTGCCCTTCTTCGGCCGCTTTGTTCAGGCGTGCCTGGCTGATGATTGTGTCGATCGCCACCGCCGACTTGCCGGTCGCGCGATCTCCGATGATCAACTCGCGCTGGCCGCGGCCAATTGGAATCATCGCGTCGATCGCCATGATGCCGGTCTGCACCGGTTGAGTAACGGCCTTACGTTTGATAACTCCGGGCGCGATTTTCTCGAGCGGGTAGGCTGCTTCTGATTTGATCGGTCCCTTCCCGTCGAGCGGCTGGCCGAGTGTGTTTACCACACGTCCGAGCAGCCCTTTGCCAACGGGCACTTGGAGCAACTTGCCGGTCGTGCGCGCTTCGTCGCCTTCCTTCACGGCTGTTGTTTCGCCGAGCAGAATTGCGCCCACTTCGGTTTCTTCGAGATTGAGCGCGAGACCGAAAACGCCGCTTGAGAATTCAATCATCTCGTTGAGCATGACATCGCTCAGCCCTTCGATTCGCGCCACGCCATCACCGGTCTCGCGGACGATGCCGACGTTGCTTTTGCTGGTGGAGGTCTTCAGCCCCGCGATCTGCGTTTCGATGTCTTCCAGAATGGTGCTCATAAATTAGTCATGCTTAGAGTTGTTGCTGAAGGCGCTGGAGGCGATTCCGCACGCTGCTGTCCCAGACATCGCTACCCACGCGGATTCGCATGCCGCCGAGCAGCTCCGGATTGACGACGAATTCCGTCGAGAGATCCGTTCCATAGCGGCGCTGCAAGTTCTCCACCATCTGTTTCGCCGCATCTGGAGCCAGCTCGCTGGCACTCTCAATCGTGGCGCTGCGCTTCTGCACTTCGAGACGCAGGAGGCGCTTGTAGGCGTCGAGAACCTGAACGTAATGACGCGGTTTTCTCTCGATAAGCGATTTCACCAGCGACGCGACGCGACCGCTGTCGAGCTGTCCATCCGTGAAGCTGGAGCGGAGGAGCTGCCTTGAAAGCTGGCGCGTTTCCTTGTTGATCTTCATTGCGAAATCAGGAAGCAATCTGCCGCGCGGCTTCTTCCTGGAGGCGACGCTGGTCGTCGGAGTTCAAGACCTTCCCGGTGACCTTCGCAGTGGTGTCGACCACGAGCCGGCCGAGTTCGCGCTTCAATTCCAGCATGGTGCGCTCGTGCTCGATGGCGCTCGCCTCCCGCGCTTTGGCAACGATTTGCTCCGCGGCCACGATCGCTTCCTGCTGCTTGCGTTCTGCAAGGTGGGAGGCACCCTCCCGAGCGTCGTCGATCATCTTTTGTGCGGCTGCGTTCCCCTTGTTCAGAATTTCCGCGTAGCGCTGTTCCGCTTCAGCGAGCTGCTGCTTGATCTTCTCCGCGTTCAGCAAGCCTTCCGCGATGCGCTGCCGCCGTTCTTCGAGCACCCCGAGAATAGGCCTATAAGCGAAACGCCGAAGCAAGAGCGCGACGAGAACGAAGCTGATAACCTGCGAGAGAAACATCCAGAGGTTGAAACCAAAGGTCTCTCCCGTGGCGCGAGCCATCTCCGTCATGCTCCCAGCCTGAGCAAGAATTGCGATGTTCATGAATCAGTCCTCAGCGCGACGCGCTTCGTGTTATCGAACCAGGAACAAGGCGTAGAACACGATGGCTTCCGCGAGCGCGATGGCGAGAATCGCCTGCACCAGAATCGGTGTCGCGGCGCCCGGATTACGGCCGACAGCGGAAGCTGCGCCCATGCCGATCAAACCCACGCCGATGGCTGCGCCGAGGGCGGCGAGCCCTACGTGAATGCTGCCGCTGATTTCTGCCAGTATTGGTAATGTCATCAGTATTGGTAGTGTCATATGTTTGTCTTTGGTTGTTGCTCCAGCCACTCCGCGGGGTCCACGGTCATATGGCGGAAAGTTTAATGGTGCGCCGGCTCGTGACCTCCTTCGTGGGAGGCAATCAGGAGGGTGAACACCGCAGTCAAGAGCATGAAGACGAGTGCCTGCACGAAACCGACGAGCACCTCCAGAAAATAGAATGGGATGGAAATGAGCCAGGCGAAGAACTGACCGCCAGCTACAGCCATCGATTCGAGCATGATCTCGCCCGCGTAGACATTGCCGAAAAGTCGGAAACTCAGCGAAATGGGACGGAACAGAATGGAAACGATTTCAAGCCAGCCCACGATGAAAAAGATGAAGATCATGAGAAGCTTCAAAACGCCCTTCGTGTTGCCCTTTGGCGCGAAGAGGTGAGTAATGACTCCCCCGACGCCGTTCGCCTGGACCGCCCAAACAATCCAGCAAACGAAGAAAGTGCAGGCCATCGCGAAAGTAAGATTTAGATCCGCATTCGCGCCACGGAGAAGCGGCCTCGTGACGGTAAATCCGCCACCCGGATTGTGATGTCCCCAGCCGATCGTGCCCACGCCAGGGATGAGGCCGAACCAGTTCAGGCAGAGGATGAAAATGAAGACGGTCGCGAAAAACCAGAAAGTTTTCTTCACGAGGTCCCTGCCGATCATGCTCTCGAGGAAATTGTGCAGGCTCTCCACCATCCATTCCCAGAAGTTCTGCAGGCCCGTCGGGACCGGCTTAATCTTGCGAGTCGCGAGTTGCGCCAGAAGAATAATCCCTACGGCAACAAACCACGTCACCATCATCGAGTTGGTGATGGTAAAGGGACCGATATGAAGGAGTTCCGCCGGCTTTAATGGGAGCGTGTGGTGCTCTTCGCCGCCGTGCCCGGCTTCCAAGGCTGCCTCCTGTCCCGCTCCATGCGCGGTTTCCTGTGCGAAGACCTGCGTCGTCCACCCGACGATTAAGGCAAAGACCACTGCCAGAATTAAACGAAAACGAAACTGCATCAGGTAAAGGGTCGCAAGGCAGCAACCCGATGTCCTTGCAGAAGCGTTAGCGGCGAAGACCACGCATTCCGCACAAGGGGCGGCTTGCGCGCTACCAAAGCGCGTTTCGCCGGGTTGACAAGAGACTTTCCCAAATTTCTCGAACCGGGGCGTCGCGCGTCGCCGACTACTTCGCGGGCGCGGGTTGGACGAACGTTTTCGTTGGGCGAAGCTGTGCTCGCACCGGGTATCGCTCGTCTGCCGCCGCGAGCGCCACGGCTTCCTCGTAGTGCGTTTCGAGCTGTCGAATCTGTGCACTTTGCTCGAAGTTCGCCGCCACGTAGTCGCTGGCGCGAGCGCCCAATTCCCGAAAGGTGCTGGCGGATCGAGCAAGCTTCTTCATGGCCGCAGCGAGCGCTTCGAAGTCGCGCTCTTCCACGAGATAACCGCAGCGGCCATCCTCCACAGCTTCTGGGATTCCCCCGTGTTTCGTGGCTGCCACAGGCAAGCCAGTCGACATTGCTTCCAGAATGGAATTCGGGACGCCTTCCTGGTTCTGATCCGGTGGTGTCTCGCTCGGGTGCAGGAACATGTGCGATTGCCCGTAAAGATCCAGCAACTCAGCTTGCGAGACAAACCCTTGGAAGCGCACCTTCCCGGAGATACCGAGTTCTTCGCTCAGCTCCTCGAGATGCGCCTGCAACGGCCCTTTGCCCGCGATCACCAGCTCAGCGTTCGGGAACTCCTTCTGAAAAATCGCGAACGCGCAGAGCGTCGTCGCAACACCTTTTTTGGGAATGAGGCGGCAGGCCTGCATCAGTTTCCAGCGGCCATCCGTCGGGGCTTCGCGGCGCACAAACGGGAATTCCCGCAGCGGAACTCCAGTCCGGCTGATCCGCAACTTGTCTGACGGGCAACCGAGCGCCTCCAGGCGATCCGCGAGCGAACGCGAGCGAGCGAAAACCAGCGGAACGGTCTGGAAGAGACTCTTTAGCTTCGGCCCATAATCGCGAATGTCTTTCTTCATGGCGACATCCGCTCCATGAAACGAGACCACGCACGGTTTGTCCCACCTCTCGAGGAAAGGCAGCAAATGCACCCCCGTGTGACCGAAGTAGATATGCATCAGGTCGGCTCCGCGGCGCTGGAGCAGTGATGACAGCATCTGGTATTCGCCGCGATAAACAATCGGCGGCCGCCGCTCCACGAATTTCAGCCAGCCATGCCGGATCGGGTTCGTACGCGGCTCGGGAATAAGCTCGACGTCGTCGAACGGAAACCGCTCGCTGTTCTGCAACGCCTTCGTCATGATGAAGGTTCGATAGTTCCGGAGCGACGTCACCTGCCGGTAAATGTGGAGCATTTCCCGTTTCAAGAACGTGGTGCAGTAACTCGCTACGACGCGTTCGCTCATTTGTGCGTGATTGTTCGCCGACCTTTTTCGGAATGTCTAACTCTTACTGCCCACCGCAGTTTCTTCGGAAGCGCGAACGACCGAAGATTCTTCCGCCATCTGGTCTCTGCCGAAAAATAAGGCAAGATGCTCTTTCAATGCAGCGAGCCCCTCGCCCGTTTCCATCGAGATGGGAAGCACCTGGATCGCCGGAAACCGGGAGCGTAAAGTTTCGAGGTGCTCGGCGCTGCCGGGCAGATCGATCTTGTTCGCCAGAATGCACCACGGCCGTTTCGAAAGTCGCGGATCGTACAGGTCGATCTCGCGTCGCAAGCTTTGCAAATCCTCAATCGGATGCCGGCCCTCACTTCCCGCCGTGTCCAGAACGAAGAGCAGGTAACGACACCGTGTGATGTGGCGAAGGAAATCGTGACCCAAGCCGACGTTGCGATGCGCACCTTCAACCAGGCCGGGAATGTCTGCGACTGTCACGCGGCGATAGTTATCCAGTTCCACAACGCCCACGCTCGGCCGCAGTGTGGTGAAGGGATAGGCCGCCGCCTTCGGATGGGCCGCGGAAATCCTGCCGAGCAACGTGGACTTGCCTGCATTCGGGTAGCCAACGAGCGCAGCATCGGCAATCGTCCG